>JBCCWZ010000087.1:0-1627 GCA_039192615.1 Bacteroidota bacterium | reverse complement strand
CAATAAAGCTGAGGTAGAGGTTATAGTGTACATGGTTTTCTTCGCGCTTAAGCAGCTCATCTGGCTTTTCTTCAATGAGGAACAATAGATCGCCAGGTACGCCCCCTCGGGCAGGTGCATTGCCCTTGCCTGTCATAGAGAGTTGAAGCCCATCGCTAACACCAGCAGGGACTTGCAGACTAATTACTTCTTCTTTCAGATTTCTTCCCTCTCCTTCACAATCAGTACAGGAAGCTGAAATAGTCTTGCCTTCTCCATGGCAAACGCTGCAGGGAACTGAGGTCATAACTCGTCCGAGCATAGTATTGGCTACCTTACGGGTCTGACCGGTTCCGTTACAGGTGCTACAGGTAGCTATGGCTGTGCCTTTTTGGGCGCCATTGCCTCCACAGCTGTCACAAGTAGTGTAGCGTTTGATCTTGATTTTCTTTTCGACACCTTCAGCTACTTCTTTGAGAGATAGCTTGAGCTTGATGCGCAGGTCTGTTCCTTTGCGTATTCTTTGCTCTCCCTGTCGAAAAAAGCTTTCAAAAGGGCTGCCACGGCCAAAGATATCACTGAACTGTGCAAAGATATCTTCCGTGTTCATCCCCCCACTTTCTGGGCCGTGTACCCCTGCATGACCAAAGCGGTCGTACTGTTGTTTTTTCTCTGCACTGCTCAATACCTCATAGGCTTCGGCTGCCTCCTTGAACTTCTCCTCGGCTGCTTTGTCGCCAGGGTTTTTGTCAGGGTGGTACTTGAGGGCTACTTTCCTGTAGGCTTTTTTGATTGCTTCGGGACTGGCATTGCGCTCTACCTCGAGTATGTCGTAATAATCTCTTTTGTCCATTAGGCTCCAGTTACAACTTTAGCAAATCTTAATACCTTCTCTTTCAGCAAGTACCCTTTCTCGACCACATCGAGTACCCTTCCTTTCATCTCGGTGTCTTCTGTAGCCACTTGTGTTACTGCTTCGTGGAGTTCGGGATCAAATGGGGTGCCTTTTTCTAGGGGCATGGGTTGTACATCTGCTTGCTGTAGTAGGCGGAGGAGTTTTTCATAGATCAGCTGGATACCCTCTTGGGTAGCTTGGGCGGTGGTGTTGGTGGCTCGTATAGCTGCTAGTGCGCGCTCAAAATCATCTACGATGGGCAACAGCTTGGTAAGAATTCCTTCACCTGCTGTTTCTACAAGGAGTAGTTTTTCTTTGGCTGATCTTCTTCTAAAGTTCTCAAACTCTGAGTATAGCCTAAGATACTTGTCATTGGCTGTGGCTAGTTCCTCCTCAGCTTTTTTAAGTGCCTGAGTGGCTGACTCTTTTTTGCTGGTCTTTTTGTCTGGTGATGGGGCAGGCTCTTGGGTGGCTTTGGGGTTAGTTAGGTCTTTCTTCATGTTTGTTCTAACTTGGGGCGATTTTCAAAAATGTGCGTGTGAATTGCTAGAGCAACTTTGTTGCCAATCAGCTCGCAGATGTCATAATGACACCTTATTTCCACCAAAAGGCATGGGAGGGAGATAGTGTCTCGGACAGGTGCGAATCTAGTCAAAGGTATGCTTTTTATACAATCAAAAGTTCCCGCTTATTACTGCCTACTAACTGAATTAGACCTAGCCAATGACCTGGCCCGTATTGCTGCAACAGTTT
>JBCCWZ010000086.1:0-1646 GCA_039192615.1 Bacteroidota bacterium | reverse complement strand
TTGTCCAAGACTTTATCAAGGCAGCTAGGGAGCTAGACGTCATCGTAGGGCCCGGCCGAGGCTCTGTTGCAGGCTCTGTCGTCGCCTACTGCACTGGCATCACCAATATCGATCCTATTCATTACAACCTACTTTTCGAGCGCTTCCTCAATCCTGAGCGGGTATCCATGCCTGATATTGATATCGACTTTGACGATGAGGGGCGCCAAAAAGTGATCGACTATGTGGTAGACAAGTATGGCAGAGACCAAGTAGCTCAAATCATCACCTTTGGTAGTATGGGGGCCAAATCCTCTATTCGCGACGTAGCCCGGGTGCTGGGCCTGCCCCTCGACAAGTCGAACCAAATGGCCAAGCTCGTGCCCGAGAAACCCGGCACTACCCTGGCCGAAGCCTTTGCCGAGGTGCCAGAGTTGGCTGCCTTCAAAAAAGACTTACAAACCAAAGAAGGCCAAGTATTATCCTTTGCAGAAACTCTCGAGGGCGCTGCTCGCCACACTGGCATCCATGCCGCGGGCATCATCATCGCCCCAGACGACCTGAAAAAGTACATTCCGGTCAAGTCAGATAAAAACTCTGACCTTTTAGTGACCCAGTATGACGGCTCAGTGGTAGAAAGCTTAGGGATGCTTAAGATGGATTTCCTGGGGCTGAAAACGCTGAGTATCATTAAAGACGCCTTAGCACTTATTGAAAAGAACTATGGCCAGCATATTGATATTGATCAGGTTTCGTTGACCGATGAAAAAACGTTTGCGCTCTATCAGCGAGGCGACACTATTGCCACCTTCCAGTTTGAGTCTGAAGGCATGCGCCAGTGGCTGACTAAGCTTAAGCCCACCAACATTGAGGACTTGATTGCCATGAATGCCCTGTACCGACCAGGCCCTATGCAATTCATCCCCAACTTCGTAGCGCGCAAGCACGGGCAAGAAAAAATTCACTATGCCCACCCGCTCCTAGAAGACATCCTCAAGCATACCTATGGCATCATGGTCTACCAAGAGCAGATCATCCAAACAGCACAGCTTATGGCTGGCTATACGCTAGGGGCCGCCGACCTTTTGCGCCGGGCTATGGGCAAGAAAAAAGCAGACGAAATGGCCAAGCAACGGGAGGTGTTTATAAAAGGCGCTCAAGAAAAACACAACATTCCCAAGACTAAAGCCGTCGAAATATTTGAGGTCATGGAGAAGTTTGCGCAATACGGCTTTAACCGCTCTCACTCGGCTGCCTACTCTGTCCTCGCCTACCAATCTGCCTACCTCAAAGCACACTACCCTGCGGAGTATATGGCGGCTGTACTGACGCACAACCAGGGGGCTATCGACAAGATTACCTTTTTTATGGAAGAGTGTAAGCGGCAAGGCATTGAAGTATTAGGCCCAGATGTGAATGAGAGTGAAGCCACCTTTGGTGTGAATGAAAAGCAGCAGATCCGATTTGGTCTGGGGGCCATCAAAGGAGCTGGCGAAGCAGCCGTAGAAGCGATTATCCAAGAAAGAAGGCGCGCCAAGCGGTTTGAAGATATCTTCTCCTTTGCTACAAGAGTGAACCTACGGGCGGTCAACAAAAAGACTTTTGAAAGCCTGGCGATGGCCGGGGCGTTTGACAGTTTCCCTGACTACCACCGTCGGCAGTATCTC
>JBCCWZ010000085.1:0-2243 GCA_039192615.1 Bacteroidota bacterium | reverse complement strand
GGTTACCCTAGTAATTTGTGGCTCTGTCTCAACGTGGATCGAAGAAAATATCCTGAAAAGCACCGCATTTTTCGGAAGAATTAACCTCACACTTGCCCTCGAACCCCTCACGATACCAGAGAGCCATCTTCTCTTGAAAAAGGTAGGCTTTCAAGGATCTACCTACGACACCTATAAGCTCCTCAGTATTCTCGGAGGCATTCCATGGTATCTCGAGCAAGTATCACCGGGCAAGACAGCAGAGGAAATCATACATCAGTTGTGTTTTGAAAAGAATGGCGTGTTAGTGCTAGAGTTCGACCGCATCTTTCATGATTTATTCAACGGCAAGGGTACTAGCTATAGAAGAATACTAGATGCCCTTCAAGAGGGCACAAAAACCCTGGCTGAGATACGCCATGCGATTGGTTTTGCGCACAGCGGCACACTCAGCCACCTGATAGATCATTTGATCACGGCAGGTTTTGTGCGTAAACAACAACTTTGGTCACTTAAAACCACGCAATCGCGCAAGCAAAGCCTCTACCGCCTCTGTGATCCTTACATGCGCTTTTATCTGAAAGTCATAGCACCTCAACGCCATAAAATAGATCGAGGAGGCTTGAAGGAGACCGTCTTGTCGCAGCTGCCTGGCTTTGAGACCCATATGGGCCTACAAATAGAACAATTGTTGTTGCAGAACCGCTCCTTATTACTCGAAGCCATTGGCTTAGCTGCTAGTACAGTTGTTGCTGACGGCCCTTTTAGGCAATCCAAAACAACCAAACAGCGAGGCTGCCAGATCGACTATTTGGTACAGACCGCGACTCATAATCTGTTTGTATGCGAGTTCAAGTTCAAGCGCCGAGAGCTAGGAGTAACCATTATTGATGAAGTGAAAGAAAGAATAGCTGCCCTAAAAGTACCCAAAGGTTTTGCCGTAGTACCTGTGTTGCTTCACCTTGGCGGTGTTTCATCGACTGTGGCTACCGACGCGTATTTTTATCGGATTATTGATATTGCTGATTTCCTAGCACTGTAATAGCTTCTTCGACACTGTGAGCAGGAGCTTGATAAGTATCCTGGTAGGATACATAAATCGTCGTCTTTTTGTTGATCGCCTGTCGGTAAGATAACTACGGCAATTGCTATTGCTGCGCCGTAAGGCCCCAATTTATCAATGCACATAATAGACTTTTATACATGTTGTGCATTTTATATAAAAAGAAATAAATGCTCATTATGGCATTAATGCCCACTTGTGCATTAACATTTTTGGAGCTGTGCAATAAATCTACTTCTTCTTACCTAGGGAGTGTATGGATTCCCATCCTCTGGTCAAGTCAGGGAAAAGCTTCGTAGGAATGGCAGTAAGTGGGGGGTAGCCATTTTTTTGGCAAAATCAGTGTCATTCCCTGGCACAAGCATCCTCGCTTGTGCCTCACAACTCCTAATCAATGCCCGCTACCTGGGCCAAAGCCTCGGCAATGGAATGGGTAGGAGGGAGGCAAACGCCCTGGCGACACACATAAATCGTCGTCTTGCCGTCCATCGCTTGTTTATGGGCCAACCACGGCAAGTAGTCACTGGCTGCTTCTGTACCTACCAACCAAGCTTTCCCCAGCAGGCGTTGCTGAAGGGTGAGGGCCCAAGTACGACATGCGGGCCCTATGATGGCGACTACCACTGGTGGGTGTAGCTGCCGCATAAACAGCGTCGCCCAGTTGGCTAAGTAAGCAGCATGGTCGGGCAAGCGAGGACTTATTTTACGCAGCATTTGGACAGCCGTGTTGGTATAAGCTGGATTGTCTAACAGCACGCCCAAAGCCAACAAATTATGCCCCATGACCGAGTTAGGGCTAGGCATTACCTCGTCAAAAAGCCCTTTAGGCTGAGCAATAAGCTGGGGCTCATTAGTCGCCACAAAGTGAAACAGCCCTATTTTTTCGTCGTAAAAATGAGCTAGGGCATACTGCACCAATGCCTCGGCTGTAGAGAGCCAATGCGCCTCAAAAGTAACTTGATACAGACTTATGAAAGCCTGAGCTACCCAAGCATAATCTTCTAGGTAACCTGGCATCCCCAACTGCCCCTGGCTATAGCTGTGATAAAGTTCTGTGCCTTGTTTCAAGTGCTTTTCTATAAACCGAGCGTTGCGCAAGGCCAGGGTTAAATACTGCACCTCTCCGCAACCAATGTAAGCATCTACCAAGCCCTGAAGCATCATAGCATTCCAGGAAGTAATAACCTGCTCGTCCCGGGCC
>JBCCWZ010000084.1:0-2295 GCA_039192615.1 Bacteroidota bacterium | reverse complement strand
AGCGATTATTGCTATCGTTGTTGCTCTAAATGCCGGTGACCTCGCCAGCGTGGGAACGGAGGTCGTCCTTGCCACCTTGATGCACAACTGCATAGGACTTGCGCTGGGCTATCTGGCTGCGCAACTACTGCGCTTTGAACCATCGGTGCGTCGAACCGTAGCGCTGGAGGTGGGGTTGCAAAATTCTGGGCTGGCCACGGCGCTCGCACTGAAGTACTTCACACCAGCAGCGGCCTTGCCCGGCGCTATTTTCAGTGTTTGGTTAAATATTGTAGGCGCCTTGTTCGCGTCCATTTGTCGGTTGGAAGACGCGATTAAGGAGCGGCGGGAGCTGTTGAACCTGCGTCGTGATGAGTGAAACAGACTTTGTGGATAAGCACTATGGTGTTGCTATTGTGCTTGTATTAGGCGAAGCGCGGTTGAAATGCGGTGTCTTGCATAACTCCTCCTGCAGATCCCACGCCGCTTGATAGGCTACACTGCCTAATCTTTTTATCACTACTTGCTTGTTCTTACCATACATACCCTGCAAGATAAATAGTAGTCCACTCATAAGGAGACTGCGTAGATAATGCCTACATTTTTCCTTACTACCCGCCAATCAGCATGAAGACACAATCACTGGGCCAAGCCGCAGAAGACTTAGCAGCAAACCACCTACAAAAGCAAGGATTTACGATTGTTGCCCGCAACTATCGCTACCAACGGGCTGAGGTGGATATCATTGTCCAAAAGCAGAAGCTCCTGGTATTTACAGAAGTCAAAGCCAGAAGTAATGACCAGTTTGGTCATCCAGAGGATTTTGTAACACCCCAACAACAGACGCTTATACACGCCGCCGCCGAGGACTACATCCTGGCCCAGCAATGGGATGAGGCAATTCGCTTTGATATCATCGCTGTCTTCAAACGCAACGGCCAAATGCAGCTGACGCATTTTGAAGATGCCTTTTAGGAACCTCATTGCAGAGGGGCTTTCCTCATCCCGAAAAAGGCCGATTCTTTTCGTAATTTTGGTTTCTATTAACGATACACTCCCATGATTGACAAGCTAGAAGGCATTAAAGAACGATTTCAAGCGGTAGAAGATTTGCTAGCGCAGCCCGACGTGATGACAGACATCAAGCAGTATACCACGCTGAGCAAGGAGTACAAAGACTTGTCTAAAGTGGTGCAGGTTTATGACCAATATCAAAAGGTTTTGGCCGATACCGCGAGTGCCAAGGAGGTCTTGAGTACGGAAAAAGAAGTGGCTTTTAGGGATATGGCCAAAGAAGAACTAGATGGATTAGGGCAGCAAAAACAGACCTTAGAAGAACAGCTCAAGATGATGCTGATTCCTAAAGACCCTAATGATAGTAAAAACATCATTCTAGAGATTAGGGGTGGGGCTGGGGGTGATGAGGCGGCTATTTTTGCGGGTGACTTGTTCAGGATGTACAAACGCTTTGCTGAAAAGATGGGTTGGACGCTCAGCCTCCTGGATGTGACAGAAGGCACGGCTGGTGGCTATAAAGAGATTGTCTGCAACATTGCTGGGGAGGAAGTGTACGGCATGATGAAGTATGAATCGGGGGTGCACCGAGTACAGCGGGTGCCCGCCACAGAAACCCAAGGACGCATCCATACTTCGGCAGCCAGTGTTGTAGTGCTCCCTGAAATGGGTGAGGTAGAGGTCAATATCGACATGAACGAGGTACGCAAAGACACCTTTTGCTCTTCAGGGCCTGGTGGCCAGTCGGTCAACACCACTTACTCTGCTGTGCGGCTCACACACATTCCTACCGGCATTGTAGTATCCTGCCAAGACGGCAAATCTCAGCTCAAGAACCTAGAAAAAGCCCTCAAAGTCCTCCGAGCCCGGCTGTACGAACGCGAGCTCAAAAAGCAACAAGAGGAAATAGGAGCTGAAAGAAAGTCGATGGTCAAAAGTGGCGATCGATCCGACAAAATTCGGACGTACAATTATCCGCAAGGGCGGGTTACAGACCATCGTATTGGCTATACCGTGCATAACCTACCGGTGGTCATGGATGGCGAAATAGGGGGCATTATAGAGGCTTTGAGAATCGCTGAGAATGCGGAGAAGCTGCAAGAAGGGAAATAATTATCAGTTATGAGTAAGGAAAAGGACTTTATCCATAACTAACAACGCAATAAAAGACCCGTTGTCTTGAGTTTATAACTCAGGACAACGAACTTATTCATAACTGATAACTCAATAAAAGATCGAGCATAGTTACTCGTCTTTTACAACCGAGGCTTCCTGCGGGGCGATCTCTACTTTCACCCTTTT
>JBCCWZ010000083.1:0-2571 GCA_039192615.1 Bacteroidota bacterium | reverse complement strand
TCGACAAGATATTCAAGAAATCAAAAATAAGAGCAGCAAGTAAGCTCATCCGAAAATCCCCCTTTTCTAAAAAGGAAGCAAACACTGCTTCCTTTTTTATTGTTTGGGCACTTGAGAAATGACAAGCTGTATTTCCTCGGACAATGCGGGAGATGCAGCAACGAGTGGTAAGCGGACATAGGGCTGACAAATGCCTAAGGCAGCGAGCAACTGTTTGGTGCCTACAGGGTTGCCTGCTTGGCTGATGAGCCTACAGGCTGGCCATAACGACCACGCGTGGAGCTGTGCTGCTTCGAAATCGTACTGAAGACCCAGCGTAACCATTTGGCTCATGGGCTGAGGAAATCCATTAGCTACAGTAGAAATCACTCCTGCTCCACCTATAGCCAACATAGGGAGGGCCAGTATGTCCTCTCCAGAGATCAATAACCAATCATCCGCTTTCCCCCTAGCTATCTCCATACATTGAACCAAATCACCAGCAGCCTCTTTAATACCAATGATATTAGGATGTATACTAAGCCGTAGCGTCGTGGCCGCAGCAATATTAACGCCTGTCCTAGCAGGCACGTTATATAGCACCACCGGTACCGGACATGCATCGGCAATCGCTTTGTAATGCTCATAAATCCCTTCCTGGGATGGTCTATTGTAAGACGGGCTGGCCACCATCACAGCATCAACCCCTTGCCAGTCAGTACTATTGATCGCTTGGAGGACAGCTTGTGTATTATTACCCCCCATACCCAATACAATAGGAAGCTGCTTCGGGTTATGGGCCTGGATAAAGGCCAAGACTTCTTGCTTCTCTGTGGACGTCGTAGTAGCCGCTTCGCCCGTAGTACCATGTACTACTAAGTAGCTCACCTGGCTATCAGTAATATGGGCCAGTAGCTTTTCCAGTGCCTGGAAGTCAACCTGCAGCTGGGCATCAAAAGGAGTAACAAGTGCTACCCCAGTACCCCTGAATTTTTGAGTCATACTACCTATAAGAGTTGGGTATAATGCAGCATTTGCGCTGTCAAGTCAGTAAGTTCACGGCTATCTGGTTGCTTTGCCAAGCTAACCATTATCTCAAATAAGCCAGCCCTTGCAGCCACATAGTGCCCCACCCTACACTTGGCTTTCGATTTGGCCAGCAAGTAGTCGAGCACAGAATGGCCGTCCCAGTCGACATGATATAGATAATCAAACGGAGTATCGACAAAGATTTTGGCTTCTGAATAAGCAATCTCCCCTCCAAACCGTATATCACGGCGTGTAACAGTAGGAGTAGACCAGTTAGTCACCTGCTTAGAATCCTCCACATAGCGCAGCATCGTCACCCGTTTACCTTGCTGTTTGAGTTGAGTAGCCAGCTGCTGAACTACTTCCTGCTTTTGAGCGCTATCTCCACTGTACAAAATACCGATAGACTGGGCTTGGTCGAACCCTACATGAGCATACGTTGCCTGGCGGGCCTTGATAAGTCGCTTCGTATAGAACTTAAATAATCGGGCTTTGAGACGCGACGTGATTGATTGATTCATTGAATATGAGTCTATTGTCTTATTGGATTAGCTAGTCGCTCAAACGCATTCGTAACTTCTACGTGCTTGCGCACACTGTGAATAGCCTCCTAGGCATCAAAAAATTATTCTGTATTCATCATGTGCATAATATCTGTTTCTGAAAGCACCGGAACAGCGAGTGCTTGGGCAGCAGCTAATTTAGCGGGCCCTGCCTGATGACCAGCGACCAGATAATCTACATTTTTAGATACTGCCGTCAAGAGCTTTCCTCCTTGCTGCTTGATACGGGCCTTTAAATCTTCCCGTGCTACACCCTCAAAGGTACCAGAAATTACCAGTGTTTTGCCAGCAAGAGGTTGGGGGGCAGTGGCGGTAGTAGAGGGGGCTATACGTAACTGTAAACCAGCAGCCCGTAAGGCATCAATAAGCGCCAAATGATCTGTGTCTTGAAAGTAGGCTTGGATGCTTTGGGCAATTTTTTCTCCTACTTCGGGTACGGCAGTAATTTCTTCGGGTGTAGCTTGTACCAGGGCATCGATGTCTCGGAAATGCTGCGCCAGCTTTTCAGCTACAGTTTCGCCTACATGGCGAATACCTAGCCCGAAGAGCACTTTTTCAAAGGGCATTTGTTGAGACCGCGCAATGCCTTGCAATAAATTTTGGGTAGCCAGCGCTTTAAACCCTTCGAGTGGATAAATGTCTTCATAGCGCAACGCATATAAGTCAGCAGGCGTACGCACCAACCCCTGCTCAAAAAGCAACGTCACGGTTTGACTTCCTATAGAGTCAATATGCATGGCCTTGCGGGATACAAAGTGTTTGAGCTGGCCGATCAGTTGGGGTGGACAGGATTTTTTGTTGGGACAGTAGTGGACGGCTTCTTCTTCGTGCTGTACCAGGGGCGTGTTACAAGCAGGGCAATGGGTAATGAAGGCAATGGGTTTACTGCCTGCCTTTCTTTGTGCCACCACAATGCCCGTGATTTTAGGAATAATATCACCCCCTTTTTCTACCAACACCATATCACCCAAGTGCAAACCCAGTCGTTTGATCTCGTTGG
>JBCCWZ010000082.1:0-2657 GCA_039192615.1 Bacteroidota bacterium | reverse complement strand
TATCCTCCAGGTCGGCGATGCTCTTCATTATGACTTTACCCATGACTACCCGGAAATCAAGACGAGTGTCAGTGTAGAGAAAAATAAGCAGGTGGCCGAGTTGTGGCGGTTAGAACAGAGGTACATGCATTTGCTGGAGCGTTACAATAAGCTGCTCAGCTTTCTGGTCAGGACGGCTAATGATTATCATGTGGAGCAGCTCCAGGAAGAGATCAATAGGTTTCTCGAACGCCCCAAACGTTCCTGAACTGCCCAGTGTATGCCTGTTGATGTTTCTCCTATGACTCGATTGATTGCCAAAAAGCATTTAGGCCAGCATTTCCTCCAGGACAAGAATATTGCCCAGAAGATCGTTAATGCCATCTCCCAGCCGCCTCAAACGCTGCTGGAAATAGGCCCTGGCACAGGTATTTTAACAGGGCTGCTGGTGCGGCAGTACCCAGGTCTCTACGTGGTGGAGGTAGACCCTTCATTAGCGGCTCATCTGCAGCAAGCTTATCCGTCGCTGCAGGAACGAATTATTGTGGCGGACTTTCTCCAGCTGCCGTTGGCACAGCTCACACCAGGGCCGCTTACGCTGATTGGCAATTTGCCCTATAATATCTCCTCGCCCATCTTCTTCAAAGTCCTGGCCCATCGGCAGCAAATCCAAGAAGTCGTCGCCATGATCCAGCACGAGGTAGCCGCCCGGTTAGTGGCCCCACCCGGTAGCAAAACCTATGGTTTGCTCAGTGTCTTGCTCCAGGCTTTTTACAAGCTCGAATACCTCTTCCCAGTCGGCCCCCAAGTCTTCTCTCCTCCCCCCCAAGTAAAGTCAGCCGTGATCCGTTTGCAACGCAACAAGACTGCGCAGCTCGATTGTGATGAGGCGCTTTTCTTTCGGGTGGTCAAAGCAGGTTTTCAGCAGCGTAGGAAGACGCTGCGCAATGCCCTGAAAGCTTTGCTACCTCTTACTCCGAGGGTGGATGTCCCTTTTCTGGAGCAGCGGGCCGAGCGGCTTGGTGTGGCTGATTTTGTGGCCCTGACGCGGGCTATTTCATTGGCTAATTGATGGTTTGTTACTGGAGGGTTATGAATAGTTGCTGGCTATGAAGCAGTGCAAGGGATTGTGTCCCTGCTATCCCTCTAGAAGGACAAAGAGACAACAAAGTAAGACAAAAAGGAAAGGCCGTATGTATCATTATGCATCATTCACTTGGGGGTACTTGGCTGGATTTTGTAAATAATAGTTCATCGCCGGGTTGTCTGCTACCAGGGTGATGGTATCGACTACTGTACCTTTTTGAAACCCACCATAGCTCACCCGCTTATCCAACCGGAGCTGTTCCAATGCTTCCCAAGAAATCTTTAAGTGTGCTAGCAAGCCATGGATGACCTCCAGACAGTCGGCCAGCTCGGCTGCGATGGCCCCTACAGTGGAGGCCTCAGCGACTTCAGAAGCTTCCTCGCGTAGCTTGGCCTGAAAGTAGGGTAGGATGGCTTCAGGGCTATCGAGCAATGCTGTTTTTACTTTTATATTATTATCCAGCAGTTTTTGACAGATCTTATCTCTGACGAGCTTGTTAAATTTGAAAGTTTGGGTCTTCATTCAGGGGTTTCTTGGATGATTTATGCTTGGATTGGGGGCTTTGTTGATACCCCCATCGCAAAAATTGCTGCACCTTGCATAAATCAGCGGGTTGCGTAGCTCAGATGATAGGCTTTTTAAGCGCCAACATACTTATTATACTCTTCTGCGGGCACGTATCTGTCTACAAGAGACGCAAGTCTTTCTATCGTGGCTGGATCTGCCTGGCCCAAAACTTTTGTTGGATTTTCTTCTGGATAAAAGTGCCTCTGAAATGCTTTGATAGCATTTTCAGTCGCTCTGTCGAATTTACCTGTTGTTGGGCATGCCGTATAGCCATAGACACGTAGATGATTTTGCACCCATTGGGTCTTTGTTGCCTCATCTGCACCATCTTGAGGAAGCTTGACTTTTTTTAAAGACACAGTCAAATCCGGCCAAGCGCCTAAGTCAGAAGTATGGTTGAAAATTTGATGTTTGACCATGATTGTTATCCTTTTTAGTGGTTAGTTAATTATCCTTAAGCCCTACTCCTGCACATCTTCTTCAGGCAGCGCGGCAGGACTTGTTGTTGCCTCTGCTGGCAGGGGCACAAGCCATACATCGATGCTTTCTCCAAGATACACTTTTTCCCCAACTGCCGGCACTTGCCGCCAAATAGTGCCAGGTACAGCCTCCAGGCGGGCTGTTTCATAGGCGATATTCCCTAGCTTGATGCCTGCACTTAAAAGAAGGAGTTGCGCTTCTTCTAGCGGCATGCCTATTACTTCGGGAACTGCTACCTGCTTTTTGCTGAGGCCAGCACCTACGATCAAGTCAATTTTACTACCCTGATTCACCAAAGTGCCAGGGGCAATGGGCACGCCTTGGTATCGCTGTTCTAGGACGGCGTTTTGGGCGATGTCTGGTATGTATTTAATAGCCCCGAGCAATAATCCTTGGCTTTTTAAGTGTATATGGGCGTTCCTCACTGAGCCATCTACCAGGTTGGGCATCTTGACTTGGGGGGGGGCTGGGGCATTCAGCGTCAGATAAATCTTTCTGCCTTCTTTGACATGGGTGCCTGCCTTGGGGTGCTGCTGCAGTACTG
>JBCCWZ010000081.1:0-2728 GCA_039192615.1 Bacteroidota bacterium | reverse complement strand
AGCGCTGATTGTCGGTGATCCCCGGGATGCCTCGGTTCAGCGCATAGGTGACGTCCTTGCCCAGGCGATCCAGCATGTAATCGCACATGACCAGCGCGCCCGCAGCCGACGAGAAATCGAACCACACATCGGGCTGGTTCTCGAGGTATTTGAGCGGCGTGTGGAACGCCCAGACATAGGTGTCGAAGCCCTCGGTTCCGCCAAGCTTGTCGATGATGTCGGCCTGGGTCGCCAGTTCCGACGGGCCGAAGATCTGAGTTCGCTATTCAGCAGTCTTTAGCGCAGTTCAGCCAGGATAGGACTACTATTTTGATTGCACATCGGCTTTCTACGGTGCGGCAAGCAGACCAGATTTTTGTGCTTCATCATGGCGAGATAGCAGAGCAGGGTACACATGAGGAGTTGTTACAAAATGATAGGCTGTATGCCAATCTCTGGAAGCTGCAAACCGGTGAAACCTTGACCCACGCTGAGTTGCTGGCGGAGTAGCTGAGTAGGCAATGAAGCTTTTTTGTCCTGAGTTGCCAACTCAGGACAACCTCTCATTGACACAGAAGCTATTTTTGTGGCTACTAGGTATTTTACCTTCCCAAATAAACCATCAAGATAGAAACGTCAGCCGGCGAAACCCCACTGATCTGACTGGCTTGGCCCAGGGTAGCAGGGCGGAGCTTGCTAAGTTTTTCTAACGCTTCGGCTGAAAGGGCCTTAATACGGTCGTAAGCAAACTCAGTAGGAATGCGATAAGCCTCCAGCCGTTCAGCTTTTTCTACCAACTCTTTTTCTTTTTCGATGTACCGTTCATATTTCAGCTGTATTTCCGCTTGCTCTAGTGCTTCCTGGCTGTAGGCATTTAAGTATTGGTTGAGCTCTTCATCCATAGCTCTGAGTAGCGTAATATTCATCTCCGGACGCTTAACGAGCTGCTGGATGGCTTGTTTTTCTTGTAGCGGGGCTGAGCCTAGCTGGGCCAGTTGCTCGTTGGCTTGCTCAGGAGTTAATTTCCAAGTCTTGAAGGCCGCTAGCAATCTTTCTGTCGCTTGCTTTTTAGCTTGTACCTGCTCCATGCGTTCGTCAGTAGCCAAGCCAATTTGATGGCCAATAGGGGTCAAGCGTAGGTCGGCATTGTCTTGGCGTAGCAAAATTCTGAACTCTGCCCTGGATGTAAACATACGATAAGGCTCATCGGTAGGCTTGGTGATGAGATCGTCAATTAATACACCTATGTAGGCATCTGCCCTAGAGAGCACTAGAGGAGGGAGATCGTTTATTTTCTGATGGGCATTGATACCCGCCATGAGCCCCTGACAGGCAGCTTCTTCATAGCCAGTGGTACCGTTGATTTGCCCTGCAAAATAGAGTTGTGGGATCAGGCGGGTTTCTAGGGTAGCCTGGAGCTGGGTGGCCGGGACATAATCATATTCAATAGCGTAGCCGGGTCGGAACATTTTGGCGTTTTCAAAGCCTGGAATGGCCTTCATGGCTTTGTACTGAATGTCTTCGGGTAGGGAGGTGGAGAAGCCATTGACATAAATTTCTACGGTATCCCAGCCTTCGGGCTCTACAAATATTTGGTGTCGATCACGTTCTGCAAAGCGGGTGATTTTATCTTCAATAGAGGGACAATACCGAGGCCCTTGCCCTTGGATACTTCCATTAAACAGTGGGGATTGTTCAAAGCTGCTTTCTAGAATTTGATGTGCCTTTTTATTGGTATAGGTAATGTAGCAGCTTCTTTGCGTCTGTAGGGGCTGTGTGGTGTCTAAAAAAGAAAACTTCCCTGGCTCCTCGTCTCCTGCCTGTTCCTCCATTTTACGGTAATCCAAGCTTCTACCATCTACCCGCGGCGGCGTGCCTGTCTTCATTCTACCCGCCTCAAACCCTAAGCCTACCAGCTGTCCTGTCAGGCCCGTGGCCGCCCTTTCACCTGTTCTGCCGCCTCCAAACTGCTTTTCACCAATATGAATGAGTCCATTCAAAAAAGTCCCGTTCGTGAGAATAACCGCCTTGGCCCTTATTTCGAGGCCCATGCCTGTTTTGACGCCTACTGCCCGTCCATCTTCAACTATGATCTCTTGCACCATTTCTTGCCAAAAATCTACATTGGACGTTTTTTCCAACGCCAAGCGCCATGCCTCTGCAAACCTCATGCGATCGTTCTGCGTTCTAGGGCTCCACATAGCCGGTCCTTTGGATCGATTCAGCATGCGAAATTGAATGGCGGATTGATCGGCAATGATGCCCGACATGCCTCCCAGCGCATCAATCTCGCGTACGATCTGCCCTTTAGCAATGCCCCCCATGGCAGGATTGCAAGACATTTGGGCAATGGTGTTCATATTCATCGTCACCAAAAGCACCTTAGAGCCCATCTTGGCTGCGGTTGTAGCTGCCTCACAGCCTGCATGTCCTGCGCCGACTACGATAATGTCATATTCTGGGAACATAGGAGAGGAATTTACGGGTGATTCTTGTTAGCGCTGAGCTAGTGTTCCACGTGGAACAGCACCAAAAACCGACTGGCAAATATAGGTAAATAATTCTTTGAAGAGCCCGTAGTACTTTTTGTGCTTCATGGCGACAATGGCTTTTAAGCGGATAAAGAAGAAGCTTTAGAAAGCTAAAAATATTTTGATCAATCTTTGGACTTACTGTTTCTTATATCGTGCCTGTTGCCTAAATTTGCTCGTTTTATCCGGCGTGATGGATAGTTTTTAGCTAAAAATTT
>JBCCWZ010000080.1:0-2750 GCA_039192615.1 Bacteroidota bacterium | reverse complement strand
GAATATACAAGGCTAAAAAGATACTTGAGCGTGAGTATAGAAGAATTTTTTCAGTATCAGATACCTAAACTTAACCAATAGGGCACGAAGCTAAGTTCTACGCTAGTAGAAAGTCAATCACAAAATCACCCAATGGATTAATGAGCGCATGCTGCAAGTCCGGACCTTCACCTTCAATGCCCTTGGAGAGCACACCTATGTCATTTATGACGAGACTCAGGAATGTGCCATTATTGACCCAGGCTGTTACGAGCCCCATGAGCAAATAGCCCTGAGTACTTTTATCACCCAGCAAAACCTCCGCGTTACTCACCTCATCAACACCCATGCCCATATTGACCATGTGTTGGGCAATCGGTATGTCATAGACACTTACAACGTTCCGTTGGCATTGCATCCAGCAGATGCCTCCCTCCTACAAGCAGCGATCGAATACGCGCCTTTATACGGATTTCCTGCTTATGAGCCTGCAGAGGCTACTGTATTCCTCACACCAGGCAAGATCATTCAGGTAGGTCATACGTCGCTCAGCGTCCTACACGTACCAGGGCATTCGCCGGGTCATATTGCCCTGTACAGCGCCCAAGACCAGCTTTGCTTCTCCGGAGACGTTTTGTTTCAAAGTAGTATTGGCAGGACAGACTTGCCAGGTGGAGACCAGGCTACGCTTTTGCAAAGTATCCAGCAGCAGCTATTTCCCTTAGGAGATGAGGTAGTGATTTATCCAGGTCACGGGCCTACCACTACCATCGGCGTAGAAAAAAGTAACAATCTTTTTCTGCAGGCTTTAAGCTAGCTTTTCGAGTGCTTTTAACACTTTCTGAGCCCTATTCACAAAACCCGCCGAGCCATAAGGAAGCTGCTCCTCCAGCACCAGCTTCAGTTCATGCTTTAAATCAGGCACTTGCTGGACTATGTGTAAAAGCACGGTCATAGAGAAAACCCTAATCGCAATGGCCGCCTTGGCATCCATCAAGAAGCCAAAACAGCTATCAGCCACCTCGCCCCACAGTGCTTTAGGCAGGGGGATATCTTGCAGCATGCGCAGTATATTTCTTTTGACGGTATCTGAGACAGGCTTGTTGAGCTGCTGGGCTAGGACTGGCAGGTAGGGTTGGATGAGCTCGGGGTGGGTAGCTACACAATGGCTGACAACCCAGGAGGCGCGTTGGGTAATACGATATGACGAATGCAAAAACAGATCCATCAACTGGGCGAAACGCTGGGTATCGGGGCCGACGTAGGCGGCTATGTGGAGGACTTGTGCCTTAGAATATTCTTGCAGGAGTGCCGTGTGTAAATCCATAGCTCCAATTATAGGATAGCAGGTATTACACTGCCCTTTTCTTAGCAAGTACTGCCACCGTCAGCCGGCTTGCACAAATCAGTTGCCCTTGCTCATTCGTAATGTGGATTTGCCATACATGCGTTGTTCTCCCCACATGAAGCGGTTTGGCCACTGCATATACATTGCTACCCGCCTCTACCTTCCGAAGGTGATTGGCATTAATATCAAGGCCTAAGCAATAATACTGGGCCCGATCTACACATAGGGTAGCCGCCACACTGCCCACTGTTTCTGCCAGTGCCACAGAAGCGCCCCCACTGAGCAAGCCTTGGTGCTGGCATGTTTTAGGCCCTACTGGCATGCTCGCCGCCAAGTAGTCATCCCCTAGCTCGGTATACTCAATGTTTAGGTAGCCAGCCATGTTTCCCTCACTTGTAGCATTGATAGCTGCCAACGTGATATCATCAGAAAACCAAATCATAAGCCAACAATTATGCAGTATGTTTGCGTAAAGATAATACTACATCAATGATGCGTTCAAACTCTCCTTCTTGGTTCATGATGGGTTGATTCAATCATTCAATGACTAAATCAAAAAATCACCCCATGCTTAGAAGAGGGGCTCAAGGCTACTGCTAGAACTCATCGTCTTTCAGATCTGTTAGCTCACGAATTATGCTGTCCACTTTATCAATAACTGCTTCTTTGTCCTTAGAGCCCAATACGTTGTTCTTTTCAATATTTGCTTTAGCGTCTTTATAATTGTCCTCACTACCGGCTGCCTGCTCTAATAGCCATTCGATGTTTTGAGCAGGAGCATACATACATGCTAAAACCAGCAGAGGAGGGGAGCCTACGAAGCAAGATTCTTTCTCCCAAACGTCTGCTCCTCGCTGGACGAGTTGGTCTAACAGCTTGGGGTCTATGTCAAAGAAAAGCGCTGCAGCCAGCACGGATAGCTTTATAGTTTTTTTGTCATTAATAGACTTTTTCGTGTGGTTATATTCCCCAAATTCAAATGATACAAACTCCTGAACAGGATTATGCTTTTTACTTGAGAAAGATAAGACGGTGGACTTTTTTATTAACAGCTTTCGGAGGGTTTCCTGGAGCTTTGGCAGGTTGTGTTGCCTTACATGCGATGAAAAAATATCTTTGTGAGTCCCTATAGGCATCTTAGGGGCCTTAATAGCATCAATCAGCTTGTTTAGCTCTTTTGTTCTTAAACGCTGGGACTTCTTAGCCCTCGAGGTGACAGTAGCTGAAGTGTCCATAGCTGAAGTGCCCGTGCTATTATTAGGTCCCAGCCCAAGCTTATTTTCAGTGGTGCAGGAAGTCTGCAGTGCGAGCAAGGTGCCGAAGGCAAGTACAGCGAGGCGATGGGAGGTGGTGTGTTCTTGTAACATATTATTTAACATAATTTTTTATAGGGCGCAATTTTATACATTAATTTTTATATTTT
>JBCCWZ010000079.1:0-2792 GCA_039192615.1 Bacteroidota bacterium | reverse complement strand
GCTGCTGATCAAACAGGTATTAAAACCATTGCCTTAGCAGGTGGGGTAGCAGCCAACTCGGGCTTGAGGAGGCAGTTGAAAGACTTGGCGAGACAAGAAGCGTGGAAGTTATTTATCCCTCAGCTTGCCTATTGTACAGATAATGCAGCTATGGTGGCTATGGCAGCGCACTACCAGTACTTAGCAGGTGACAGCTGTGACCTGACAGTGACTGCCAAGCCTAGAATGCCTTTGTGAGTGTCAGAAGTTTGAAGTCACTGTCGCTGTGAAAAGATAGTTTTGTATTCCAAGCAGCTCCTGAACACCTAATTATCTCTACTAACCCATAAATTCTATCACGAAGCAAGGGCATGGTCGCAAAGCAGAAAAAAGTAGCCAAGAACATGGCCATCAAAAACAAGCGGGCCAGTTTTGAGTACGTGCTCCTAGACAAGCATGTAGCCGGGATGGTTTTGACGGGCACGGAGATTAAGTCCATCAGAGCAGGCAAGGTGAGCCTACAAGAATCTTATTGCTATTTTTCTAGGGGAGAGCTTTGGGTTAAAGGCATGCACATTGCAGCATATGAGCAGGGCAACATTTATAACCATGTGGAGAACAGGGAACGAAAGCTGCTCTTGCATAGAAAAGAGCTGAACAAGCTTATACGCAACAAAGAGAAAGGAATGACGATTATTCCTGTGCAACTTTTCGTTAATGAACGGGGGTTAGCTAAGTTACAGATCGCGCTGGCTAAGGGGAAAAAATTGTATGACAAACGCCAGCATATCAAAGAAAGAGATTTAAGAAGAGCCAGGCAGCGGGGTCAAGACTAGTATAGGAGTACAAACAGTTGTAGGGCTTTATTTTAGTACACTATGAAAAAGATGTGGATCATTGGCCTCAAGAGTGGCATCATCACTGTGTTAGGGTTGATGGCTTATGGGCTGCTCGTAATGAGCCTGGGTTTGCAGCCCTCGCAAGGGGGCGGTTTAGAGTACGTAGTCCTAGCCCTGGGAATTTACTCTGGACATTACTATTACAAAGCAGCCAACAACGGTTTGATGACCTACCCACAAGGACTCAAGCTGGGGCTTATCATCACCTCATTTACGGGCTTAGTCAATGGGCTCATCATCTACCTGTATACCCAACGTGCAGACCCTGCCTGGATCGGAAACTTGACCAAAAACGTGCAGAAAGGGTTACAGCAAAAAGGAATAGGAGCGCCTATGATCGAAGAAGTAGGCCAATGGATGCAGCACCTGACTCCAGCACTTTTAGGGATTGGAACCTTTGCCAGCACTGTACTGCTAGGCTTTGCTCTTGCATTGGTCGTTACTGCCTTCTCTAAGTCCCTCAAAAAGGTACCAAGCCAGGAGTAGTTGGCTGTCCTTTGGCCAAAATCGTATGCTTTTGGCTTTGTTATGCTTCATGGGGTATTTGCACTATTTTATGCAGGAGCGTGGTAATGGCTCCTTGCGTTGGTTTGCAAGAGGAGGCGCCACTCTCTTTTTCCTGCAATAAACGATGTATTAACACTACTGGTCTATGCAACTCAACAAGAAATTACTGAGCGACCTCTTTGGGTACTTCATGCGGGGATTGTTACTAGTGATACCCTTTGCGCTGACAGGCTATATCATTTCGTTTGCCCTGAACTGGATTGATGGACTGATTGGGATCAAGTTTCCTGGCGTAGGGATAGCAATTCTAATACTATCGATTACCTTTTTGGGCTATTTGGGCTCCACGCTGCTGGTAAGATCTTTGTTTGATCTTACAGAGAGCTTAATCATCAAACTACCGTTCATCAACACAATCTATTCTTCTCTCAAAGAACTAACTACGGCCTTTATGGGGAAGGACAAGAAATTTGACAAGCCTGTGTTGGTGGTGATGAATAAGGAGGCGCGGCTACACAAACTAGGTTTTATTACTCAGAAAGACCTAAAAGATATCAATCTACCTGGCAGCATTGCTGTATATGTGCCCCATTCTTATAATTTCTCAGGCGACTTGTTTCTTCTTCCTAAAGAGGCTGTCACTCCTTTAGATATTTCCAGTACGGAAATTATGAAATTCATCGTGTCGGGTGGAGTAGCAGGTTTACACCAGACAGAGGAACAAGAAGATGGTTGATTAGGCTACGCTGTAGAAGCAAGGGAGTGCGGCTGAAAGTACTTGCTTAACCAAGCATCTTTGGCACCTATTAGCCATTTGTCGATCAGCTCTGCTTTTTTAGTGATGGTGTTGTCAAAAGTCAGCATGTCTGCAGAGATGATTTCTTGTTGGATCTTCTCTTTCAGCTGTCCTAAGGGTACGAGCACGTTGCACTCGTCTTGTCTAAAAGCAATGTGGGTTCTGTCCAACAAGTCTACCTGAAGTTCTTGTTCTAGGCTACGAATAAATTGTATAGAAGCGTCTACAGCACATCCTGTAGCACCCTGAAAACTTTCTTCTACAGCTAGGATCAAGAACTGGTCATAAAATATATTAGCACTGCATTGCTTGGGATTACCGTGAGAGGTCCACTGTGCCAGAAAGTCCTTTGTCTTTTGCGACATCAATATTCTCTCTTCGTACGCAAGCGGTCGGTTGGCTTGGTAGATCCATATACGTGCTTCATCGGACAGTTGCTCAAAAGGAATATACATATGCTTTGTTTTTACACGTGTGTTAGATGATGCTCTTCAAAATGGACTCATAGCTACAGCTTTTACTTCACGTTTCAAGAATTTAGTTGCAGCAAAAGGGCTAATTCTCTAGTTTTGCCCCTCCATTATGTGGTGATGTAGCTCAGTTGGTAGAGC
>JBCCWZ010000078.1:0-2929 GCA_039192615.1 Bacteroidota bacterium | reverse complement strand
GGACATCTCGGAGATGTGGATCAGTCCTTCTACACCTGGCATGATTTCTAAGAAAGCGCCATAGTCGGCTATGTTCACTACTTTGCCTTTGACCTTGGCACCTACTTCGATGGTAGCGGGTAGTGTTTCCCACGGGTGGGGGGTGAGTTGTTTCATGCCCAGGGAGATGCGTTTCTTTTCTTCGTTAAATTCTGTAACGACTACTTTTACTTTTTGCCCGAGTTCTAGCGCTTCTTCTGGATGGGCAATTCTGCCCCAAGCAATGTCGGTGATGTGTAGTAAGCCGTCGATGCCTCCGAGGTCGATAAACGCGCCAAAGCTGGTTATGTTTTTGACAATTCCTTCTAGAATTTGTCCTTGCTCTAGGTTGCTGATGATTTCGATTTTTTGGCTTTCTAGGCTTTTCTCGATCAGTACTTTGTGTGAGACGACCACATTGTCGTTGGCATAGTTGATTTTGACGACGGCTACGTCAATTGTTTTGCCGACATAGGCATCAAAGTCACGGACTGGTTTGATATCAATCTGTGAGCCGGGCAGGAAGGCTTCGATGCCATATATATCTACGATCAAGCCGCCTTTGGTGCGACGCTTGACGAGTCCTTCAATCACTTCGTTGTTATCAGCAGCGGTTTGAATTTTTTCCCATCCTCTGACGAGTTTGGCTTTTTTGCGTGATAGTACGAGTTGGCCTTTGGCGTCTTCTTGTTCTTCTATGTATACCTCTACTTCCTCCCCAGGCTTGAGATCAGGCAGGTCTCGGAATTCGTTGAGAGGCACCAAGCCGTCTGACTTAAAGCCAATGTTAATGATGACGTCCCGGTTACTAATCCCTACTACTGTCCCTTTCACCACCTCATATTCGTTAATGGGGGTAAGGGTAGCTTCGTAACTTTGAGTCAGGGCTTCCCTTTCTTGGGCTGTGTAGGCTGCCCCAAACTTGGTGGCAAAGCTAGTAGGTTCCCAAGTAGCCGTTTCTGCGGTTGGATTCATGAGATTGAGGTGCTGATTTGGTTTTCTTGATTTGTCTTGGATGATGGTCAATGGCTGTCATGCCAAACTCGAGGCAAATTTAACAATTCTTCTACCAAGACAAAAAGAAGTATTAGGTTGTCTCTTCAAGAGGTTGATAGGCCATAAATGCTACTATCGGCTGAGGGCATTTGCTTACTTCGACTTTCCCAAGAGGGGTTATTGATAAGCGACACGGCCTGTGATGCTTCTGCCGAGGGTGATTTCATCGGTGTATTCTAGCTCGCCGCCTACTGCTACCCCACGGGCAATAGTACTCACTTGGGCTGCACATCCTTTGAGCTTTTTGGTGATGTAGAAAGCTGTGGTGTCTCCTTCAATGGTAGCACTTAAGGCAAAGATGACTTCTTTGGGCTCCGTTGTCTGCATACGCTGCACCAGAGAGTCGATGTGTAACTGGTCGGGCCCAATACCTTCTATAGGCGAAATGACTCCTCCTAAGACATGATAAAGGCCTTTGTACTGACCTGTATTTTCTATGGCTAGCACGTCCTGAATGTTCTCTACAACACAAATGACTGACTGGTCGCGGTGGGGGTTAGCACAAAGGCTACAAACTGCTGTATCGGCTACATTGTGGCAGTGGCGGCAGTATTGGATTTCTGCCCGTAGCCGACGCAGGGCCTCTGTCAGCCTATCTGTGTGCTCTTGGGGGGCCTTTAAAAGAAACAAAGCCAGTCGCAAAGCCGTCTTCTTACCGATGCCTGGCAGGGTAGCGATTTCTTGCACGGCTTCTTCAATCAGCTTAGAGGAGTAATGCATAGCTTATGGCGTTTACTGCAGCTGTATCAGGGGCCTTCTTATCTGCATATAGGCACCAAAATGGGCACACTAGGCAGATGATTCTGCATAGCAATGGTTTGTTATTCCACTCCGAAGATAGTAATTTTGGTGCCTGCTTTTGAGTGATTGATGAGGCAAAGGTTCACAGCTTCCCCTCTTTTGTCCTTAAAAATTACTTCCTAAAAGCATCTAGGGCCTGTAGCTCAGCTGGTTAGAGTGCTACACTGATAATGTAGAGGTCCGTGGTTCGAGTCCACGCAGGCCCACTCTTCTCATTTTTTATTGGTTGATTGGAAGATTTATTGATTGCTTAGCTTCTTCTTATGATTCAAGCGTCTTTCCTGAAACCATTGTATGCTATGTAGGGCATAATGCATCATTAATAACCTATACAGCGTGTGCTGCGAGTTTTTCTTTCAGCGCTGCTTTGGTTTGGACGCCCATCAGGCGGTCTACTTCTTGGCCGTTTTTGAAGATGATCAGGGTAGGAATGCTTCTGACGCCATACTTCTGAGAGGTCTGAGCATTTTGGTCTACATCAAGCTTGCCTACCACATATTGCCCGGCTGTTTCTTGGGCTAACTCATCAATCACTGGCCCAAGCATCTGACAGGGACCGCACCAAGGTGCCCAGAAGTCAACCAAAACAGGGCTATCACCCTGAATAGTTTGCGTAAAGTTAGCATCCGTAATCTCTAGGGGTTTATTAGAAAGTGTATCTGCCATGTTGGTTTATTTTAAGGAGTGGAAGATCAAAGTAATTGGGACTCCAAAAGTAATAAAAGTTTGCTGCGCGAAGTGCTAAGCTTGGAGCCGATAGGTAATGCCTTCTAAGGGGCGCAGGGCAGCAAAAAGCGCATCGCTGGGTTGTATACGGTATTGCTGTGAGCAAAGTGCTACCTGCATCGCTTCTTCAGGGGCTGTTACCGTGACGGTCAGCTTACAGGGGCCTGGAGCATGCGCCACAGCTTGGGCCAGCTGGGTCGTGAGTGCTTCATTAACAGACGTGATGGGGAGCTGTACTGCTAAGGATTTACTCATTTTTTCTCTTACCTCACTGAGTAGGCTGAGCTTGCGCGGCCTAAACTCCCAAACGTCGGCTTGGTTGTAGCGT
>JBCCWZ010000077.1:0-2968 GCA_039192615.1 Bacteroidota bacterium | reverse complement strand
GTTCATTGTACTCTTAAGACTTTGTTCCTTATCGCGTTCATTAATAAGCTTTTTGCGTTCATCAATAAGCCTATCACGTTCATTAATAAGCTTGTGCAGCTCTTCAATTACATTCTTGAATTGCTTAGCCGTCATATTTTTTTTGCGCTTGGCCCAATCCTCTTTTCTAGCCAAGGCTGAACTAGTACTAAATATAGTAAGTAGTAGCGTTGTTAATACAATAGAAAACTTTTTCATAGCTTTTTGAGTAAGGTTACTTTTTAAAATCTCCACAAGCTTACTAAATCTGCCCCAAAAGTTCAAAGAAATAGTGATAAGAAATGTCGCTTGTTACTGATCATGTCATCATCTAAGGCCTTTAGATAGCTGCGCAATCAAGACAGGAGACAGATTCATTAATATACGTGTTACCTTTGCTATATGCCCAAGAAAAAAACTAAACCCTCTCCAGTAAGTCACACACAATCCTCAGTCACTGGTTACGTAGATTACGTGAATCCTGCTTATGCCTACATCGTGCCTCACGATAGTGCCCAATCTGATATTTGGGTCAAGCAAGCTGATTTACTAGGCGCTTTGCACAAAGACATAGTCGAGGTCAGGGTAATCCGACCAGCTAGGGCTGCTAAAGGGCCGGTGGGTAAAGTTGTAGCGATTATAGAACGCAGCCAAGCGCCTATTGTGGGACGTTTGGTCGGCCACAACAAGCTCAATTTTGTCATACCTGATGGGCGACGCATGCACCAGGACATTTTGATCAAGCCTCCATTGCTACAAGGGGCGCAAGATGGCGACAAGGTCATCGTCAAAATCACCGCTTGGCCTAACGGACAAAAACATCCTATAGGCAAAATTCAACAGGTGCTAGGGCCAGCCGGAGTGCATGAGGTAGAGATGCACGCGATCATGGCGGAGTTTGGCTTGCCTACCCATTTCCCCCGGAAGGTGATGGCCGAGGCAAAAGCTATCCCCACAGCGATCCCTGCGCAGGAGCTGAGGCGAAGAAAGGACTTGAGGGCAGTGCCTACGATGACTATCGATCCGGAAGATGCCAAGGATTTTGATGATGCGCTGTCTTTAAGAAAGCTGCCTAATGGACACTACGAAGTGGGTATCCACATTGCAGATGCGAGCTATTATGTGCAAGAAGGGAGTTTGTTAGACCAGGAGGCGCTAGAACGGGGTACTTCGGTGTATTTAGTGGACAGAACGGTGCCGATGCTGCCTGAAAAGCTTTCTAATGAATTGTGTTCGCTCAGGCCGCAAGAGGATAAGCTGACTTTCTCTGCCATTTTTGAGTTGGATAGTCAAGGGAAGGTGTACCAAGAGTGGTTGGGAGAAGCCACCATCCATTCAGACAAGCGGTTTACATATGAGGAAGCACAGCAAGTCATTACCCATCAAGCAGGGCCTTTTTGTGAAGAACTTACCGTACTCAATCAACTGGCCCAAAAGCTACGGGCTCATCGCTTTCAACAAGGAGCGATCAACTTTGAAACGACCGAAGTCAAGTTTGAGCTAGACGAAAAAGGCAAGCCCCTGCGCATCGTGCCCAAAGTGCGGCAAGACACCCACAAGCTTGTTGAAGAGTTCATGCTATTAGCCAATATGCGGGTAGCCACCCGCGTGGCCAAGCTGCATCCAGGCAAGGATCAACCCACTTTTGTCTATCGAACGCATGATCACCCCGATTCAGACAAGCTGAATGACTTCTGGCTGTTTGTCAAACAACTGGGCTACCCAGTCAATCCTAAGCGTCAGCCCCTCCCCAAAGCGCTGAATAGCCTGACAGAAGCTGTGGCAGGCCAAATCGCAGAAAACATCGTCCAGTCATTGGCCATCCGCACCATGGCCAAGGCTGTTTACACAACCGAAGCTAAGGGGCACTTTGGCCTGGCTTTTCGGCATTATACCCACTTTACTTCGCCTATTAGGCGCTATCCAGACATCATAGTGCATCGGTTGCTCAAGCAGTACCTTCAGGGGCACTTTCAAGCGGATGGCAAGGCATACGAGGCGAAATGCCAGCATGCTTCGGAGCGAGAAAAAGTCGCTGCTGCTGCTGAGCGCGCTTCGGTGCGTTATAAGCAGGTTGAGTGGATGCAGGCGCTGCAGGGCCAGGAGTTGGCTGGGGTGATCAGTGGGGTGACAGAATGGGGCATTTATGTGGAGCTGGCTGTGCAGCATTGTGAGGGTATGGTGCGTTTGAAAGATATGAAGGATGACTACTATGAGCTGGATGACAAAGGTTTTAAGCTAGTAGGGAGGCGCTCAAAGAAAACGTACCAGCTAGGCGACCCTGTACGGGTGCAGGTGCTGGAATGTGACTTGACACGGCGTACCGTAACGCTGGCCTTGGTGGCTAGCATTCCTGAATAGGCCAACGCCCTAGAAGCATTAGCTGTATCTTTATGCTCAAATTCACAAACCATGACTTGTAAAAACACACTATTAGCACTCCTACTCTTCAGTAATATTCTCTTGACTACTAGTTGTGGTAGAGGCACCTCTCATAGCAAGCCTCAAAAAGGAAGCGTATCGATGAAGGTAGACCAAAAAAATAAACAAAGAGGCGAGCCTGAGTTTATCATCACGGTCACTAAGCCCAAGGAAAGGCGATTGAAGCTCAATGTGAAAATTGAAAAGATAGTAGACCTAGATAGCCAAGAACAAGAAATAATAGAAAATTTCAGATCAGAATCCCAACTCATTCAAGCAAGTGATAAAACGATGGGTCAAGAAGAGAAGATAGTGAAAGTATCCATAGTACAAAAAGAGTCGGAAGCACCAGTGAATAGCTTAGATATTCAGTCATGCACCCTTAGGGCTAGATTATATGATCAGAACACTGAAGAAACATTAGAAGTAAAAACGCTGACATGGCAGGCAGCTCCTGAAGCGAAAAAAACAAATATCTCCCTGGAGCCCTACCTCCGACGCTGAGCAGGTGGCTATTCTCTTGAGAAAT
>JBCCWZ010000076.1:0-2984 GCA_039192615.1 Bacteroidota bacterium | reverse complement strand
CGTGTGCTACAGGTAAAGCTGGCAGATCGTACCCAAAAAATGCGCAACATTGGCTTCCATACTTCCCTCTCCAAACAAAAGAAAATGGCTAAGGAGACCTTATACTTTTTTGTGCCTATGGCGAGACACCTAGGGCTCGAGCAGCTTGAAGAAGAACTTCAGGATATTATTGCCGAAGTAATGAAACAACAATAAAGTAAGCTGCCCTTACAAAAGCATCTACTGCTGCACAGGTCTAGTTTTTTGAAACATTATTACTCACACATACTTTCCGCTGCGTATTTTTGTTGCTGAACTACTGAATCTGATGCGCGATGCAACGAGACCATGCTTTATTTGAGCTAATAGAACAAGAAGGATGCCGCCAAGCCCGGGGGGCGGAGCTGATTGCTTCTGAGAATTTTGTTTCCAAACAAGTTATGGAAGCAGCAGGGAGTGTGCTCACGAATAAATATGCAGAAGGATTGCCTGGTAAGCGCTACTATGGTGGCTGTGAAGTCGTCGATAAGATTGAACTCCTAGCCATAGAGCGTGCCAAAGAACTATTTAATGCTGCCTGGGCCAATGTACAGCCTCATTCAGGCACGCAGGCTAATGCTGCTGTGATGATGGCTATCTTAAAGCCTGGGGACAAAATATTGGGTTTTAGCCTGGCACATGGAGGGCATTTGACACACGGCTCGCCTGTGAACTTTTCCGGTAAATTGTACCAAGCGGCCTCTTATGGCATCAATAGAGAAACAGGTCAAATAGACTGGGATGAAGTAGCTGCCATTGCGGAGCGAGAGCGACCTCAATTGCTTATTTGTGGGGCTTCTGCCTATAGTCGAGAGTGGGACTATGTGAGACTGCGCGAGATTGCTGATCAGGTAGGGGCATTTTTGCTAGCCGACATTGCCCATCCCGCAGGGCTAATTGCCCGGGGGCTCCTGAATGATCCTCTACCACACTGCCATTTTGTAACGACCACGACTCACAAAACCTTGCGGGGGCCTCGGGGGGGGATGATCCTCATGGGCCAAGACTTTGAGAATACACTAGGAATCAAAACAGCCAAAGGAACGTTGAAAAAGATGTCTACAGTGTTAGATGGAGGCGTTTTTCCCGGCGCACAAGGAGGCCCCCTAGAGCATATCATTGCTGCTAAAGCGGTAGCTTTTAAAGAGGCCTTGGGGGATGATTTTTTTGCATATATGCTCCAAGTACAGAAAAATGCCCGTCAGATGGCTTTTTCTTTTATAGAACGCGGCTATCAGGTGGTATCAGGCGGCACGGATAACCATTTGGTGTTGATTGATCTGAGTAATAAAGGCATTACCGGCAAGCAAGCAGAAGAGGTCTTGGGCCAAGCAGATATTACAGTCAATAAAAACATGGTACCTTTTGATGCAGCATCGCCTTTTGTGACGTCAGGTATACGCCTGGGTACGCCTGCCATTACGACGCGGGGTATGAAGGAGCCGGATATTGCCCACATGGTTGCATTGATCGATCGCGTATTAAGCGACCCTGAGAACCTACCGCAGCTCAAGGCGGTGAAGCAGGAGGTAAATACTTGGATGGAAGCCTTCCCCGCTCACTTCTAAACTGCCTATGTAAATACCTCGTATTGCGTCTAGCACTCATCATAAAACGTACGTGTCCTAGGGGTACATTGGACTATCCTCAATCTTAGTTAGTGGCACATCAAAAAAATGTATGAGAGTGTCTTTGTAGGCACCAAGATAGGCGAGGAGAAGGCTTACAGATAAGCTTCTTGCCCCTGAGCGGCCAGGTGTTCAACGAGTTGCTTGACCTGCTGCTCTTGGTCCTTCGGGCAAACCATCACCACCTGGCCATGCTGTACGATGGTCAGATTCTCTATCCCATAGGTAGCCACTAGTGTATCTCCTGTACTCCTGATCATACAATTTTTTGTCGCTAGGGCGGTTACACGGCCTTGTATAGCGTTTCCTTGTTGATCTTTTTCCATGCTTTCATACAGGCCTTTCCAAGTGCCTATATCTGACCAGCCTATGTCAGTACAACGTATCAAAAAGAGATTAGTTACTTTTTCCAGAATGCCATGGTCAAAAGATACTAGAGCCAAAGATTGGTATAGCGTCTCTATGAAAGCTTGCTCTTGGCACGTATTGAGTAGCGCTTTGCCTTGCTCAAAGCCCCGCCATAGCGCAGGCAAATGGGCCTGATACTGACGAAGCAAAGTGGCTACGTAGCCTACCACGATGCCTGTATGCCAGGCATAATTTCCCCGACTGAGGTAAGTTTTTGCTTGCTCTAGAGAAGGTTTTTCTACAAACTCTCTTACCTGCTTGATTGTACCTTCTTGTTCCTCAAAAGTAACATAACCATAGCCCGTAGCTGGGTTAGTAGCATGTACCCCTAAGATAGCCAGATGGTCAGCGGAGGCTGTAGCACGGAGTGCCTCTTCAATCGCTTGGGTAAAAAGAACTACCTGCTCCACAGTATGGTCAGCTGGAGTGATGACTACCTGTGCGTGTGGATACTTGGCTGCTATTTTGTAGCCAGCATAGGCAATACAAGGAGCGGTGTGCTTGGCCGTAGGCTCGCACAAAAGTTGAGCCTCCTTGAGAAAGGGAAGTTGCTTCTTCACTTCTTCGGCATAGGGTGCTTGGGTAACTACCCACATATTGGCTTGTGGAATAATGTGCTCAAAACGTTCAGCCGTTGCTTGGAGCAAGCTTTTACCTTGTCCCAAAAAATCATGAAATTGCTTGGGACGTGCTTTTCTACTTAAAGGCCAGCAGCGCTGACCTGTTCCACCAGCCATGATGATTAGATGTCTGTTATTGATTGGCATATCTTAATAAGGGCCAGGCTGTTTATATTGTGGCAGAGGCGCCAAGTTTTCATTGGTGCAGGCGTTATGACACTCAAATATCTATGTTTCGAAACATTCTATACTCCTTTCCTGTACAACTGCTTCTTAGTCATATCAAAGGAAATAAATCCCTACTGTTTTT
>JBCCWZ010000075.1:0-3008 GCA_039192615.1 Bacteroidota bacterium | reverse complement strand
CTTGCTGAAGCTTACTTTTTAGATCCCCAGCATTTTTTAGTGTTTCCAGCTTAGCCACTTCTCTATTTATTTCTTCTTGAGAGACTGTTATCTCAGGATATCTATTAACACAACTTGTCATCAGGAGAGCCCCGCTTAGTACTACTAGGATGAAGCAGGTATAAAGCCTATTTTTATCCATGGCTATTCTATTGATTGACAAATAATATACACCTTTCTGTCTGATGCCAGCCTATCGTTCACTTTCTGAATATACCGCTTCAACTGTGGACTGTTCGGCAGCAGCTGAGGCCTTGTGCGTGTCTTTCAAGGCAATATGAGGCGCAATGACTAAAGCTACAATAGAAGTCAACTTGATCAGGATATTCATCGATGGGCCAGAAGTATCTTTGAAAGGGTCGCCTACTGTATCGCCGGTTACTGACGCCTTGTGCGCTTCTGAACCTTTGTAGAACATCTCTCCATCGATCTCCACGCCTTTCTCAAAAGACTTCTTGGCGTTGTCCCAAGCCCCGCCTGCGTTGGACTGGAAAATAGCCATGAGCACGCCACTGACGGTGAGCCCTGCTAAAAGGCCGCCTAATACTTCTGGCCCAAAGACAAATCCGACGACAACGGGCGTCACCAGGGCCAGGGCCCCTGGGAGAAGCATGGCTTTAAGTGCCGCTTGGGTAGAGATAGCCACACACTTGTCATACTCCGGCTCTGCGGTGCCTTCCATAATACCTTTGATCTCACGGAACTGCCTTCTTACCTCGTGTACCATAGCCATGGCTGCTTGGCCTACGGCACTGATGGCCAGGGCAGAAAATAGGAAAGGAATCATGCCGCCTACAAAGAGCCCCGCCATTACTGGCGCCTTGTAAATGTCGATGGCTTGAATATTAGCCGTACGCACATAGGCTGCAAAGAGTGCTAGTGAGGTCAGCGCAGCCGAAGCAATTGCAAACCCTTTTCCAGTAGCTGCTGTTGTGTTGCCCACAGTATCCAAAATGTCTGTTCTTTCACGCACTTCCTCTGGCAAACCACTCATTTCTGCAATACCGCCTGCATTGTCTGCAATTGGACCAAAGGCATCAATAGACAGCTGAATTGCGGTTGTGGCCATCATGCCAGCTGCTGCCATAGCAACGCCGTAAAAGCCTGCTAAGTAAAAGGCCACATAGATGCCCCCAGCAAAGAGGAGGATGGGCAGCGCCGTAGAAAGCATCCCCACACTGAGGCCCGCAATAATGTTGGTGGCATGGCCTGTGTAGGACTGGTCGATAATAAAGCGGACGGGTTTTTGGCCCATGGCGGTGAAGTATTCTGTGATCATGCTAATCAAGATCCCTACGCCGAGCCCTGTGATGACTGCATAGAAAACACCCATGGCTGTAAAAGATTGCTCCCGCATGGTTAGTGTTTCAGGTAGGAGGTAAGGAATGAGGAAATAGGCCACCAAGCCAGTGAGAATAGTGGCTATCCAGTTGCCTTTATTCAAAGCCTGCTGCACATCACTGTTTTCGTTGATGCTGACAAAGAATGTAGCAATGAGCGAGAGTACAATGCCTGCCCCACCAATGAGCATAGGTAGCAGAATAGGAGAGAGCCCTCCCAACTTGTCTACAGCCTCTATCTCGCTACCAAGCACCATTGCTGCCAAGATAGTCGCTACATAAGAGCCAAATAAGTCTGCCCCCATGCCAGCTACATCCCCCACGTTGTCGCCCACATTGTCCGCAATCGTCGCTGGGTTTCTAGGGTCATCTTCAGGAATATCAGCCTCTACCTTGCCCACAATATCAGCGCCTACATCAGCTGCTTTGGTATAAATACCGCCTGCTACGCGGGCAAACAAGGCAATACTTTCTGCCCCTAACGAAAAACCTGTTAAAGTCTCTAGTGCTATCGCCAGCATGGGCCTGTTGGTAGGAGTGAGCCCCTCTGGCAAGAAGTAGTGGAAAAAAAGAATGAACAGGCCACCAAGTCCAAGCATGGCAATGCCCGTAACGCCCAGACCCATGACAGTGCCGCCAGCAAAGGCAATTCTAAAAGCCTTAGCTAGGCTAGTACGGGCCGCTTGGGCTGTTCTGACGTTGGCGCGCGTAGCAATTTTCATGCCTATCCAGCCTGCTAAGGCAGAAAAGAGGGCGCCTAATACAAAGGCTACAACGATGAGTGGGTGACTATCTGCCGTGGTAGTGCCTAGGTAGGCAAGGAGTGCTCCTGCTATAAGGACAAAGTAGCTGATGGTGCGGTACTCGGCTTGGAGAAAGGCTACAGCCCCTTGAGCAATGTTCTGAGCAATGCTTTGCATTTTTGCATCTCCTGCCTCTTGTTGGGTAATCCAGTTGGCTTGCACAAAGGTATAAAGCAGAGCTAAAAGACCGAGCAAGGGGAGTAGATAGGCGATGATAGTCATGAAAGTGAGTTATGAATGATGAGTTATGAATGATAAGTATGGCTCAATGAATAGATCAAAAAAAATCATCGAGTAGATCAATCAACAAGTCAACCAACCAATCAATAACCCAATAAATAGAAGAGCCCCCTGCCGGGATCGAACCAGCGACCTACTGATTACAAGTCAGTTGCTCTACCAGCTGAGCTAAGGAGGCGTAAGTGGCACGAAACTATAACGTGCGGTTGTAACTACAAAGTAAAAAGGAAGGTTTTAGTAAGGTGTAGCACTCAACATACGCTAAAAATCCAAGCAGAGGAGACGCGTGGGTACTTACGACTGATCAATAATAATTTTTAGTGCTTTTTCTAATACCTTTTCTGCATTGTCTTCTGCATCGTTTACGCGCCATTTTTTGTACTTATGTTCAAGGTACATCGCACACTCTCCGAACATACTTAAAAATAAATTTCTGCCGAATTGTTCGGAAGGGCTACCAAAGAGAGGGCTACCTGAATAGTCTATATAAGAGTCTGTTTCATAGAGTTTTTTCCTTTTTATGCCTATAATCATGAGTGATTTTATTTCTACTTGTGCTGTTAACAGGAGTGCTATTGTTTTTAAT
>JBCCWZ010000074.1:0-3039 GCA_039192615.1 Bacteroidota bacterium | reverse complement strand
ATGTTGAATATCAGCCGATCATCTTCTCCAACTACGCTGAGCATATAGGTGAGTACTTTTTGGCTTCTTTTGCTTAAACCAAACAGGGCCCCCATCTCTTGGAGGAAAATCTTCACTAACTCCTCTTTTTCTACCTGCTGCTTTTTGCTGGTGAGTAACACAGGGCCATCTATTCCTTTAGCTAGCTTACCTAGTAAAGCTTTATCGCTACTCACAAAAGCGTGCTCGCTAGGCTTACTCGGCTTCTCTAGAAATGGGTTGCTATGATACGCTGGTAGATTTCTTAGTTGCGGGGTAGTGGTGCTCATGGTGTGGGTGGTTGGCTCTCAGGAACTCGCTGCAGTATACAAATAAACCCTGATAGATTTCTCCAATGCTCGTTTAAGGGCAACGATAGCTTCTGTCAAAAAAATAAGAAGGCACGAGACAAGCTAAGGAGTAGGCTACTACTTATTGGGGACTAGCTACTGCCTGGGATACATCTTTTGCTTGAGCATAGCGATCGCGCAGCTGTAGTACTTTTTGTCTGCTGGATCAGTGACTTCCTTAAACCTTGCCTCTGCTAGATCGAGGGGTATCTTGCCCTCCTTATTTTCTAGGAATGAGACTATTGCAAAAATCTATTTAGGTATTCTGTCATCCCACTTGGGGTATTTTTTCCGATGCGCTACCCCCGGGTTAGCTAACAAGTGGAGCAATGCTACTCCCATTGGGCATAGGTTAGTACTATTTGGCCTCATTTTACATTGAGTACAACGAATTGGACAGGATGATCCCAGGGGTACGGTATAAATTATAGGCTATCCCCTCCAATACATGCTGGCCATGCGTCTTCGAAAGACCTACATAACGGGCCTTCAGAACGCCAAACCAACGACTAATACTGCCAAAAACACGCTCTATCTTGTAACGATCTTTACCTATCAGTTTATTGTAACGACCCGCCCACTTACTTAAGGGAGCGTTACGATAGGCCTTGCCTTGAAGCCTGCTTTTTAAGCCCATACCCGGCAGCAAGGCCTCATTAGAAGCTGAGGAATACCCCTTATCTGACAATACGGGACTACCACTGGGTAAGTGGGCTTCCTTGACCACCTGGGCCATATGCTTGCTCTCATGGGCGCTGGCTGGCGTAGTAGCTACGCTCAGCAACAACCCTGCCCCCTGATCACAGCCATAGTGCCGTTTGTAGCCATATGGTAGCTTACCTCCCTTCTTCACCCAACTCCCTTCACGGTCTACCCCTGGATTGGGGGAGGCTTGAAGAGGTGCCTCGCCTTCCTGGGGAAGCTCGTACACTTTAGTGCCTTTTGGTTTTCTAGGTGTTGGAGTGATAGAAGCATCGATGATAGCCCCCTGCTTGACTACTACCCCCTGAGCGGTGAGCTGTTCATTAATCGCTTGGAGGAGTACCTCCCAGGACGCTGTCTGATTGAGGGCTTTTCTGAAGCGGCAGACAACACTATGATCAGGTACGTCATCTTCTAGCTGGAGGTCACAAAAACGCATAAAAGAGAGGACATCATTGACTTGCTCTTCTACCCCATAGTCGCTCAGATCATACCAAGTCTGGAGCAGACACATTTTGAATAGGACTAGGGGTGGATAGGCTTTTCTGCCCCTTGCGCTTTGCCCCTTGGTATAATAGCGCGCTAGGATACGGGTGATAGGCTCCCAGTTGATAATTTGGTTGACTTGTTTTAGAAATACTTTTTTAGTCTTGCGTCTTTCTACGTAGGGGGCGGAAAAGCTCATTTTGAGATTCGTTTTTTGGGACATCGGATGACAGTGCGCTACCCAATAATTTACACCCAAATTAGTTTTGCAACAATCTAGGAATAAGTCCTTATCCGCAGAGGCATCTATGAGCAGCTTGAAAAGGCCGATGTTTCCTTGTGCACAATTGCTTTGATTGCCTCCATCAGGAGGTGGTAGGATCGGAGTTAGTTTTGCTGTGCTAGTCTCTCTCTGCAGGAGTAGGCCTGCCATGGCTTCATGATCCCAGTAGGAAGCCCTATGCAGAGGGCAGCCGTTGTTATCTCTGCTTTCTATATTCGCCCCCCTCTCTGTGAGTAGCCGTGCCACAGCTCTCTGGCCCTTCCAGACCGCCGAGTGCAGGGAATTCTCCATCTATCTTTGTTTCCTATATCTGCCCCTGCTGCAAGCACCTCTTTTGCTAGATTTAGATTGCCTGTTGATGCTGCAGTCTGCAACATAGTATGCTCCTCTTTCCCTCTCAGTCTCATAGGAATCTGTACAGCCAGAAAGACAAGAAAGCCAATAAACACTAATTAAGCTGGATATTTTTCATATGTGGTAGAGTCGTTAAGGGTGGCTCGGAGATTGTGACAGTATCGAAGTTTGACATAATGAACAACTCTGCCGAAAGCGACCTTTAGACAAGCATAATAGACCCATACTTGAACAGGGGATGCCTTTGAAAGAAAGGGGCGGTGATATATACCTATACCCCCCTTTCCTCTGGACGTTTGCGTTCTGTGGTATCTGCCACACGCTCTGCTGCTTCTTTGTCCTTGCCTGATGCCCGCTCCTTAGCGTAGGTATACACCCATCCTCGCAAGAGCTTGCCAGGTTCAGATCGCTCCTCGTAGTGACCTGCACAGGTGGTGGCCAAGGTGTCGTCGTAGCCTTCGGCGATCGCGCTGCTATAAGCGTATGCCCATTCTACGGACTTTCCTACCTTGCGTTGCGCTTCATAAGTGCCTGCACAGGTGGTGGCGAAGGCATCACTCTTTTTTTCGGCCTTGGCAGCGCCATAAGCATGTGCCCATATAGATGATTTTCCTGTCTTGCATTGTGCCTCACAGTGCTCTGATGCAGTGGTAGCCCAGGCATCGCTCTCGCCATAGGCTTTCCAAGTGGCGTAGGCGTCTGCCCAGGCATGGGACTTGCCTGCCTTACGTTGCGCCTCTCTGTGATCTGCAAAGGTATTGGCGAAGGTATCGCTCTCGCCATTGGTTTTCTGAGAGGCGTAGGCTATTGCCCAGGCCACGGACTTTCCTGCCTTGCGTTGCGTCT
>JBCCWZ010000073.1:0-3048 GCA_039192615.1 Bacteroidota bacterium | reverse complement strand
GGGGTTACGGCAGAGGAAAACTCCCAGAGCATAGTGATATAAAAGCTTCCTATCCAGCCGAGGTTACCATGCGTAATCACTCTAAGCCGCAAAATATAGCCTATATCGCGGGCTATAACGGCCAGCAAGGCCAATAGTAGATAGCGCCAGTCTGCTTCAGCAATCAGCCGGAAACTAGCCCAGGTAAAATCTTTGTCGCTGATGAACAAATAAAGGGGTACGCTGATGCTTAACAGCAACGGTAGCCATATTCTACGGACGTTCAGGGTATTCAATACCTCTTTTGCTTGTGGCTGTTCCATACGATGCAAGGTAAAATGGGGGATGTTAGTCTTTGACCTGGGGTACGCGGAAATAGTTAGAGTCTTTGCGGGGCGCATTCACGAGTCCCTTGTCATGAGCCAGCGGTGCTTGTGGTATATCTTCTTGCGAGACATGCTGCGCTGAAGACATAATGGCCAAGGGACGCACCCCAGTCGTATCTACTTCCTTAAGCTTCTCAATCCAATGTACAATCTTGTTCAAGTCTGCTAGCAGAGGCGCTTCATCATGCTCCTTCACCTCCAGCCGGGCCAGGTGGGCTATTTTATGAAGCAAAGGCTTGTCAATTTTCATAGTAAATCATGGCCTATTAGTGTACTATCAACAAGTATTCTTTGGGTAAAAAACGAATGATTCCCAAAAAGCCTGTCAACGGATGGTTGCAGGGTCGTAAAGATGCCATCTATACTTCATAATTCATAACTGATCACTCATAACTCCTTGCCCACCTCAGTCCAAAGTAATCAAGGCTTGTTCTGCCTCAATCTGCTGCATAATAGCGGCACTGCTTTTTCCTTTGGCGTCGGTAATAAACACCTGGCCAAATTGCTGCTGGGCGATCAGCTGTACCAACCGATCGATCCGCTCCTCATCTAGTTTATCAAAGATGTCATCCAAAAGCAGCAACGGTGGGCGCTGCAGGGCCTGGCTAAGGCACTCATACTGCGCCAGCCGAAGGGCAATGACAAACGACTTTTGCTGGCCTTGGGAGCCTATCTTTTTCAGCGGATGGTCGTTCAGGGTAAATTGGATGTCATCGCGGTGGATGCCCCGGGTGGTACGCTGGAGTGCCAAGTCTTGCGCTAGGCTGTCACCAAACTTTTGTTCAAAATCAGGGGCCGCCACCTCTGACACATACGCCAGTTGAACTGCCTCTTCAGCGGCCACAAAGTACTGGTAATGCTTTTGAAAACTGGGCGTAAACCTTTGGATGAAAGTGGCACGCGCCTCAAACAACTGCCTGGCCAATGGTAACAACTGCTGGTCATAAGAAGCCAGTAAATCCCGATCTAGCCGACCCACCTCTTTATGCAGCCGCAAAAGGCCATTGCGTTGCTTCAACAGGTGTTGGTATTGGAGCAGTGTGTCTAGGTAAGTCCTATCCAGCTGGCAAAGAATACTGTCAAAAAACCGCCTTCTCGTCTCACTTCCCCCCCGAATCAAATCCATATCATACGGCGTGGTCAGCACCACCGGAAAAAGCCCAATGTGATCTCGCAGTTTATCATAAGGCTTATCATTGTTCGTAAAAAGCTTGCCCCCAGGCTGCTTAAACACACATTTCAGAGCATAATCCTTGCCCTCTTTCACAAAGTGCCCTTCCACTGCAAACGCCGTTTGGCCATGCTGTATATGCTGGCTATCCACGGCATTAAAAGCACTCTTGGTCAACGACAGGTAATAGATAGCATCTAGGAGGCTCGTTTTACCCACGCCATTAGGCCCTACGATAAAATTCAGTTGGGCTGCAAAAGCAAGCTCCACGGCGCTGTGGTTCTTGAAGTGTACGCACCGGAGGTTTTTCAGCAGCATCAATTCTTTTTTTTGGTTAGCTTCGTGCCTGTAGATCACCCTTACATAGACTGTATGGAGACTTTAGTAGCTTCTAAGAAGCAAAAGCAAGCCACCAAGCCGAAAGTAAAGGCGCCCGTAGACTTTTCAAAAGAGACCTACTTGTTCTGGTACGAGCGCATGATGCTCATCCGCAAGTTTGAAGAAAAGGCAGGGCAACTGTATGGCCAGCAAAAAATCAAAGGTTTTTGTCATTTGTACAACGGACAAGAAGCCTGTATTGCTGGGGCAGTGACTGCCCTGGACAAAGAAGACAAGTACATCACGGCCTACCGCGATCATGCCCATCCGCTGGCCCTAGGCACGGACCCTAAATACATCATGGCCGAGTTATTTGCCAAAGCTACAGGCATCTCCAGAGGCAAGGGTGGGTCTATGCATATGTTTGACAAGGAGCGGCATTTGTTTGGGGGACATGGGATTGTAGGAGGCCAAATTCCTTTGGGCGTAGGCATTGCTTTTGCAGAGCAATACAAGAAGACCAATAACCTGTGCATCACCTTTATGGGCGATGGGGCGGTGCGACAAGGAGCCTTTCATGAGGCGCTCAATCTGGCTATGCTTTATAAGCTTCCTGTGATCTTTATCATTGAAAACAATGGCTACGCCATGGGTACTTCGGTAGAAAGGACTTCTAATGTTACTGAGCTGTACAAGCTCGGAGCGGCGTATGACATGCCTGCTGAGGCAGTAGATGGCATGGACGTGACAGCCGTGCACAGGGCCGTGGAGCAGGCAGCCCAAAAAGCCAGGCAAGGCATGCCGAGCTTGCTCGAGTTGAAGACCTACCGCTACAAAGGACACTCGATCTCTGACCCAGCCAAGTACCGCACCAAAGAAGAAATGGAAACCTACAAGCAGCAAGACCCGATAGAACGGGTGCGCACAGCGATATTGAAGAAAAAACTGGCTAATGAGGCGGCGTTGGACAGCATCGACAAGCAGGTGAAAGCGCAGGTGGCCGAAGCAGTTGCTTTTGCCGAAGCAGCTGACTTCCCTAGCCCCGAAGAAGCCTATGAACATGTCTACGTCCAAAAAGATTACCCGTTCTTAAAAAGCTAAATGAAATAGTTATGAATTATTAGTTATGAATACTGCGCTCGTAGAGAAAAAGACCAACCATTCATAATTCATAATTCATAATTCATAATTCAT
>JBCCWZ010000072.1:0-3189 GCA_039192615.1 Bacteroidota bacterium | reverse complement strand
ACGTACCTCAGGGCCTTGCAAAAGGCACACGAAGGACATCATGTGCCGCCAGGGCAGGGGCCAGGCGAGTGTTATGGCATGTTGTTTTTTCCTTACAAGTATTACAAAGCTGCTAAACAGCACAGCAATGACCTATCGTAGGGTTTAAACAAAGTAATGGATACCTACCGGTGGTTTGTAGGGGCATTGAGCATATTATTTTTCTACAACTTTATGGAACGGTATACCTATCTTCTTCTCGACCTGCTGACGATCAGCATTCCTCTCTTGCGTAGCTTTGAGCCGCGTATTGCTTTCTACAAGCAATGGACGGCATGGCTACCGGCGATCCTTCTGACTGGCACTTTCTTCATCGTATGGGATGTGTGGTTTACCCACTGGCAAATCTGGGGGTTCAATGAGCGGTATTTATTGGGCATTTACTGTTGGGGACTACCCCTCGAGGAGTGGTTATTTTTTGTAGCCGTTCCCTATGCGTGTCTCTTTTTGTATGAAACTATACAGCTACTAGTTAAACGCAATTGGCTGGCTCCCTACCAAAAGCTCCTTACAGGGCTCTTGATCTTAGGATTGGTGGGGGTGGGTATAATGCACCGGGGCCAAGCTTATACCGCTACTACTTGCGGACTGACGGCTGCTTTTTTAGGCTTCCACTATTTTTATGTCCGTAGGCCGTATTTGAGCCAGTTTTACATGGCCTACCTCGTCATGCTCATTCCCTTTTTTATAGTCAATGGTATTTTGACGGGCTCTTGGATCGAGGAGCCTGTTGTGTGGTACAATGACCAAGCCAACCTCGGCATCCGCTGGGGCACCATTCCGATAGAAGATGTAGGTTATGGCTTTCTGCTGATTCTTATGAATTTGACTCTGTACAAAGCCCGACAGAAACGTTCGCAGCACCGTTATGAGCCCGCCTAGTTACTAAGGCCCAACTAGCTTGAAGGTTCCTGGAGCCGCCAATTGATAAGGCCGATAGCGCCTAAAATCAGGCCAGCACCGAGGTAAAAAGAAAGTTGGAGCGTTTCGCCTAAAAACAGCCAGGCAAAGAGGGTGGCAAATACCGGCTCTAGGGTGAGAATCATCGAGACCTTCAGGGCACTGAGGTGTTGCTGGGCATAAGCTTGTATCCAAAAAGTAAGGGCGGTACACAAGACCGCACAGCCTAAAATAGCCCCCCAGGTACTGGCTTGGGTAGGTACTTGCAGCTTTCCCTCTGAGGCCAGGGCAGCAAGCCCTGCCAGTAAGGTGATGACGAGCATCTGTACCAGCGTCAGCACGCTAAGCGAGCTACTGTTGGCATAGACTGCCAAAGCTTGTGTGTGCAGGGCCATGAAAAGCGCCGCCAGTAAGCTGTAGCGCACACCAGGTTCCCAAGTCAGGCCATGACTGTGGGTTACTAGCCCTAGCCCCCACACACAGGCCAGCGTGGCTATTATATCGAGGAAGCTAGGGAGCCTCCTTTGTACGAAAAATCGAATCACCAGCATAAATACTACCGAAAAACCAGTCAGAAAGGCAGAGACTGAAGCAGTAACCGTTTGTAGGCCGAGTGTTTGAAAGATGATGAGTCCTCCTAAAAACAGCCCTATTCCTGCGCCTCTTATGAGGTCTTGGCCGTTGACCTTTTCTTGCAGATAGCCTAAGCTGGGTAGTAGGCAGGCTGAAGCGCTTAGAAAGCGAAAGAAAATAAAAGCAAAAGGAGGAATTTCACGCAGGGCTATCTTGATGAGCATGAAGCTGGCACCCCAAAAAAGGGTGGCAAGTATAAGGAATAGCGTAGGCATGACTTTGTACTAGGTGGATAATTGGGTTGAAAGGTGCGCGAAGCTAAGGGAGACTGGGTAGATTCACAAGTGTGCTTTCAGAAGCTCAACGTGGCTTGCGCTGTAACAAGCCGCTCGCTAATTTCGGAAGCAAATAAATATGGATGATGCTTGTCATAAGCTATTACTAACCCTTTAATCACGCACTGCACTATGGCCTTGATAGGAAACCAAGCCCCGACGTTTAAAGCACCGGCTGTCATTGATGGCAAAACCATTGTACAAGACTTCTCGCTAGCCCAGTTTATCAACCAAAAAGAAGTTCTCTTCTTCTTTTACCCCAAAGACTTCACTTTTGTGTGTCCCACCGAGATCATTGCCTTTCAAGAAAAGCTAGGAGAGTTTGAACAAAGGGGGGTAGCAGTGGTAGGCTGCTCTACAGATACAGAAGAAACTCATTTGGCCTGGTTGAACACTCCTAAAAAACAAGGGGGCATTCAAGGGGTTACTTATCCTATTGTGGCGGACACGAGCAAGACTATTGCTGCGAACTATGGGGTACTTGGGGGTAATTGGGGGTATGACGAGCAAGATCATATGGTGTTTCAGGGCAGTCCTATAGCTTATCGAGGCACTTTTTTGATTGATAAGCAGGGCATTGTACGCTATGAAAGTATTAATGATTTGGGCCTAGGAAGAAATGTAGATGAGCTACTTCGCATTGTAGATATGTGGCATCACACAGAGAAATATGGTGAGGTATGCCCTGCTAACTGGGAGAAAGGGCAGGAGGCGATGGAGGCGACGCAAGAAGGGGTGGCTACTTATTTAGCCAAACACAAGGATCGTGCATAGTATTTACTCCTATGACAATCCCAGGGCAGCTAAAAAAATAAGCATTAGTTGGGGCCCTGCTGTGTTCCCACGCTGAGCGCAGCAGATTCAACATAAACTTGCATATTTGCCAAAAAAGCACTAATATAGCGCCTTGCTTGAGGCTCCTAGGTCAAACGGCACATAAAAATACTGTGCATTTAAAGGGCTGGAGTCCTTTGAGTGGCATTGGGGAGTAAGCTTTCCCAATGCCACCTTACTTTTTTAGTCACAAACCCTAATTTCCTATGGAAAAAAATCCATCATTTGGTAGGATACGCAGCGTATTATTTCCTATCCACCGAAGTGAGCTTAGAAAATTTCTCCCCCTCACTTCTATCTTCCTCATGATCTCTTTTAACTACTCCACCCTCCGTAGCTTAAAGGATATTTATCTCATGCAGAATATTAGTGCCGAAGTGATCTACTACGTCAAGCTTTTTGGCGTCACGCCCGGTATTATCCTCTTAACTATTCTCTATAGCAATATTAGTAAGGCGACAGACAGGGACACAAGATTTAACATTGTCATTGGCTACTTTTTGGCATT
>JBCCWZ010000071.1:0-3425 GCA_039192615.1 Bacteroidota bacterium | reverse complement strand
GGCTGATCTGAAAAAGGCACATGAGTCGAAGGAACTTGCTGCGATCGATACGGCCCTAGAAGCCTTGAACAAAGCCTGGCAGCAGTCTTCTCAGGAAATGTACCAAGCTGCACAACAAGCAGGCACGCCAGAAGGCGCCGAACAGCCAGCAGAAGAGGCCAGTCAAGACAATGCAGAAGCCACAGAAGCAGAGTATGAAGAAGTAGAAGAGTAGGCAATGCTTTTGTATACTGGGAATCCCATGCCTCCTACCCCCATGTAGGAGGCTTTTTTTATTCTATTGCCTACAATGTTTACCTTATCGCCAAGGTAAGCATACCTATTTAATAGCTAGCCAAAGACGTGGTAGGTCTACGAAACACAAAGAAGCCAGCTCTCCGATTCCAATGGAGCATATCCTTAATGTTTTTTACTAGCTGTGCGATCTTGGATGCTACTCAGGAGCAACCAGGATCGAGTAACCCAGTTATTACCATAGATAGCCAAGTAGCTGCCTATCAGCTAGCCTACAATACCAACTTCGGGGAGCTAGGCGCTCATATAGCCCAGCAGTGGCCTGAAAAAGCCATCATTGCCGCCAAGGGCAAAAAAGAACATACCGTGGGCCTCGCCCTTTCTGGTGGCAGCTATCGCTCGGCCATCTTTAGCTACGGCATCTTAAAAGCTCTTTACGAGCTGGGTGTGATTTCTCAGATCGATTACTTATCTGTAGTCTCCGGTGGATCATGGATGGGGACTGCCTTTGCCTTGTCTAAAGACCTGGATTCGTTTTTTCATGCTATTAATGACCAGGCTAACCCGATTGAAGCAGGTTTTGAATCTTTTTTATTAAATCCAGTCCATGTTATCCAACAAGCAACTCTTTCAAGCAAAACCCCCAATTACCTCAGCAATATTTATGGACGGTTGTTAGCACGCTGCTTTTTGCGCGAACAGGGGGCGGAAGGACGATACAAATTCCTTGCAGACCCCTACATGGTGCAAGATCATGACCGGCCTTTTTTAATCATTAATGGAACTTTTAACTACCGCAACCCTCAAAGCCTCGGTATTACACAAGAGTGCTTTGAAATGACCCGCCTGTATGCAGGCAGCCGCTCTTTAGGCTACATTCCCACCCAAGCCATATTAGCACGTGAGAAGCCGCTCCGCATTTGTGATGCAATGGCCATTTCAGGGGCCGGTATAGCTTATCATTTACCTGCTTTTTGGGGCGTAGCAGGGCTAGGCATTGGTAGAGAGCTGGCCAACTACACTAGGCAATACCAAACGGCTCCTGACTTGGTGACGACGGCTTATTACTTAGATTTGTCAGATGGAGGCCACTATGACAACTTGGGGTTTGAAGCTTTGGTTCATCGGGGCTGCCAATATATCATTGTTGTGGATGCTTCGGCAGACCCAGAGGCTAAAACTGAGCAACGCTCTAACCAGGTCTACAAATGGCTCAAAGTATTACTCAATAGAAAACACATTCCTATCCCCATCACAGACGCCAAGATTGCCGAACTAGACCAGGCAGATGCCTTACTCCACGTGATCAAAGGAGATGCCCATACCCCCCATGTCTTGTATATCAAGCTCAAATCTTGTCGTGAATATGACCGTATCGCTGCCAAAATGCCTTACAACCAAGCAGGATTGACGAACAATAGCCCTGCTGAAGAAGAGGTGTTTACTTTTGACCCCCAGTTTAGTAGTGCTAAGCTCGATTACAGTTTTGCCGAGCATCGCAACCTATCTGGATTAGGCGAATTCATCGTCAAGAAGCACCAGCAGACCATCCTTGAGTTCATCAACAGCGCTCAATAATTATCAATGATGAGTTATCATTTTATTAGGTGAACGGAAAGACAGACCCCTGGCGTGGATTTGTCATGCTGAACGGAGGGAATCATCGCTGCGTATTGCCGTCTTTGTCATGCTGAACGGAGTGAAGCATCTTTTCGTATTGCTCTTCTTAGTGTGAGATTCCTCACATTCGTTCGGAAGGACAAAACTGGCACGGAAGAAGAACTTCCGCGCTAGTGGGGAATCCATATGCTTACTAAGTTTTGAGTCGCAAACTCAGGACAGCATGGTCACTCACCCTTTTGCATTTGGCTAATCCTCCAGGCTGCTCAGATCGAAATGGTCTAAGAACGCTGTCGTAAAATCCCCGGCCTTGAACTGCGGATCGTCCATAAGGCGTAGGTGAAAAGGGATGGTGGTTTTAATGCCTTCGATCACAAATTCTTGCAGGGCTCTTTTCATCTTGACCAGGGCTGCTTCGCGGGTGGGCGCGTGGACAATGAGTTTGGCAATCATAGCGTCATAGTGGGGCGGAATGGTGTAACCGGCATAGATGTGGGTGTCGACCCGTACGCCAGCGCCGCCGGGTAGGTGAAGGTGTTTTATTTTGCCAGGGCAAGGCCTAAAGTCGTTGCTTGGGTCTTCAGCATTGATTCTGCACTCGATGGCATGGCCTTGGGGAGTGTAGTTTTGACCGCTTATTTTTTCTCCCGCTGCCATGCTGATTTGTTCTTTGATCAGGTCGAGGCCAGTGACTTCTTCCGTGACAGGATGTTCTACTTGGATGCGGGTGTTCATCTCCATGAAGTAGAAATTACGGTGTTTGTCTACCAAAAATTCTACCGTACCCACGCCTTCGTAGCTAATGAATTCGGCAGCTTTGATGGCTGCTTGGCCCATTTGTTCGCGTAGTTCTTCGGTGATAAATGGGGAGGCGGCTTCTTCGACGAGCTTTTGATGCCTGCGCTGGATGGAGCAGTCCCGTTCAGAGAGGTGGCAAGCCCGTCCTGTTTGGTCAGCTACAATTTGGATTTCTATGTGGCGAGGCTCTTCGATGAGCTTCTCTAAGTAAAGGCCGTCGTTGCCAAAGGCAGCTTGAGCTTCATGCTTGGCAGCCTGCCAGGCAGCGGCAAATTCTTGGGCAGTGTGGACAGCGCGCATGCCTTTGCCACCACCGCCGGCCGTGGCTTTGAGCAGTACAGGATAGCCCATGTCTTGGGCCAGGGCCATGCCCTCTTCTACCGAGGCGAGCAATCCTTCAGACCCTGGAATAGTCGGCACCCCTGCCTCTTTCATCGTAGCCTTAGCCGTGGCTTTGTCGCCCATTTTGTTAATAGCTTCTGGGGAGGGGCCTATGAATTTGATGCCGTATTCTTGGCAGATGAGGGCAAAGGCTGCATTTTCCGCGAGGAATCCATAGCCAGGGTGGATGGCCTGGGCATTGGTGAGCTCTGCCGCGGCAATGAGCTGGGGCATGTTGAGATAAGACTGGCGGCTGGGGGCTGGCCCAATACACACAGCTTCGTCGGCAAAACGTACGTGGAGGCTTTCCTTGTCGGCCGTGGAGTAGACGGCAACGGTTTTGATGCCTAACTCATGGCAGGTGCGGATGATGCGGAGGGCAATCTCGCCGC
>JBCCWZ010000070.1:0-3499 GCA_039192615.1 Bacteroidota bacterium | reverse complement strand
GGCAGGCTTTTATCAATCACCCTTTCGCCATATACCAAAGGATAACCTATCGTATCGATGAGTCTTACTTGCTCGGCCCCAGCGGCTATTAGCTTCTGTTGTACAAATTCAGCTGCTTGTCGGGTCGCTGCGGCATATTGCTTGGAAGTGCCTACTGATGGAATTCGTAAAAAATCCATCAATTCATCTAAAAATCGATCCAGATGGGTTTCTACATATTGTTTTGTGCTTGACATCATAAAAGGTGTTTCTGGCTTCGCTTATAGTCAATGGCTCGTCTAAAATACCAAATTCTGAGGGGAAGCTAGCTTCTTAGGGCTCAGCGCCCGCTAGTTTGACCCTAAACTGGTTGTAACCAGTGCATCAAAAGACGGTATAGTGGGTAATAATGTATGATTCCCCCGCTCATAGTCCAGCTGCCAGCAAAAATGCTGAAGGCCATTGGTAATAACGAGTAGCTGGGCGTTGAAATGAGCATTGTAGCGCGCTATTTGCCCCCACGTGTCATAGTTGAGCCGCACATGCGGTGCTTTACATTCCACCAGTAGCAAAGGCTTAGCAGCACGATCATACACCAAAATGTCAGCTCGGTGCTGGAGGCCGTTATATCGCACCCCTGGTTCTAGCCTGACTAGCGATCGGGGATAAGACAAATGCCCCGTCAAATAATGTACAACGTGCTGCCTGACCCATTCCTCAGGCGTCAGCTGTACATATTTTTTGCGGATTGCATCAAAAATGAGATGGCCTTGCTTGGAGACTTGGATTTTATACGCAAAAGTAGGGAGATTGAGGGGTTTCATTGGACTAATTTACAGCTTAATAGTTTTAGCTTTACCTAGGGTGATGGCATAGCGAACCTATCCATAACAATTTGAATACGATGAAAACCTCACCTCAATTCTATCTCTTTCTTTTTGTTAGTCTATTAATCACGCTTGCTTTTACCAATCCTCGGCTTGACCACGATAGGGCAAAGCAAGGGGCATGGGTAGAACAAGTATTCCAAAATCTTTCTGAAGAGCAGCGTATCGCGCAGCTTTTCTTGGTAGCCGCGTACTCGAACAAGGATGAGATACATTACAGGGCTATGGAGGACTTCATTCGGCAGTACAACATTGGGGGACTGCTTTTCTTTCAAGGGACGCCTACCGACCAAGTCCGCCTCACTAACCGTTATCAGCAAGCCGCCTCCACCCCGCTGCTCATTGCTATTGATGCAGAGTGGGGTTTAGGTATGCGCCTTCAAAATACTATCAGCTATCCAAGGCAGATGACCTTGGGGGCGTTGCAGGATGACACGCTGATTTACCGTATGGGGGCTGAGATTGCCCGACAACTCAAGTTGATAGGGGTTCATATCAATTTTGCGCCTGTGATAGATGTGAACAACAATCCGGATAACCCAGTGATTGGGAGGCGGTCTTTTGGAGAAAGCCAAGAAAAAGTAGCCATCAAAGGGCGTGCTTACCTGCGTGGGCTCCAAGATCAGGGCATCTTCGCGGTAGCCAAACACTTCCCAGGCCATGGCGATACGAACCGAGACTCGCATTATGCGTTGCCCACGGTGGCGCATCATCGCCAAAGACTGGAGGCAGTAGAGTTATTACCCTTTAAAAAAGCCATTCAAGAAGGTGTTGGAGGCATTATGACTGCCCATTTGTATATGCCTGCTTATGACGCTACTCCCCAACGTGCTGCTACGCTTTCTAAAAAGGTGGTTACAGACTTACTGAAGAAGCAGTTAGGGTTTCAGGGGCTGGCATTTACCGATGCATTGAATATGAAAGGAGTCAGTGAATATCATCAGCCTGGCGAAGTCGATTTGCTCGCCCTGCAGGCAGGCCATGATGTACTTGTCTTTCCAGAAGATGTACCCAAAGCCATTGCCTTGATCAAGCAGGCTATTAACGATAAGCGGTTAGATGGCCAGGAGGTGGACGAGAAGGTAAAACGGATCTTGAGACTGAAGTACCAGATGAACTTGCATGAATGGCGACCGATAGCTACCCAGCATTTGGATAGGCAGCTACACACGCCCCAGGCGCAGTTACTCAAGCAACAATTATTTGAAAAAGCCGTCACTGTAGTGGCCAACGAAGGGCACTTGATGCCTCTCAAAGACCTGGCACAGCTGAACATTGCTTGCTTATCGATCGTCAGTGAAGCGACTACTAACAAAATAAAGCCTGCCTCTGAGACAGCGATTAAGGATGAAGCAACACTTCAGGGGAACGCTGCTTCAGTATTTCCTGCGCTGCTTCAGAAATATGCGCCTATGGCTCACCATACCCTAATCCGAGACACTATCACGCCGGAGACTGTAGATACGCTGACTCATGAGCTCAAACAATACTCAGTAGTCATTGTAGGCATTCATAACATGAACAGCAGGCGCAGCCAGCATTTTGGGCTCAAAGAAGAGGAGTTGCAATTACTCCAATCCCTAGAACGAAACACCCAAGTGATTCTTGTGCCTTTTGGGAGTGTGTATAGCCTAGCGTGTTTCCCCAACTTCAAACACATCGTTATGCCCTACGAAGATGATACAGTCGCTGCCCAGGTGGTCCCGCAGATTATTTTTGGGACTTTAGCTTCAGAAGGTAAGCTACCCGTGAGCATCTCAGAAACTTGGCAAGTAGGCCAAGGCATCCGTACAGAAAAGCTGGCCCGCCTTAGCTATACCTTCACAAGGTAGTGTACAAAGCCATGGGAATCGGGGTTCAGCAATCAACGTATGCGCCAGTAAACGATAACAGGCTGCTGCCCGCTCACAAACGTATAGCCAACGCCCCTGTGCATAAGGCAAGAAATACTTACTTTTGCCATCTACTAAATAGCCGCAAGCTTTGAAGTTTAAAAAGACCCTTTCTGACTGGCTCACCAATCGTTACCAGCTAGTCATTCGTAACGAAGAAGACCTCGCAGAGAAGTCCACATTCAGCTTCAGCTATGCCAAGCTCATCTCTGTGGGTACTATTCTCTTACTCATTTTGGTAGCCCTTAGTTTGGCCTTATCTACTACTATACTGACCAGATGGCTGAATCCTGCTTATCTAGAACAACGCAACAAACGAGAGCTCGTTCAGCTTGCCCAGTCAGTAGATGCTCTTGAGCAGCAAACTAAGCAGCAAAAAAACTTCATCGCCCTCCTACAAAGCATTATTGCAGGTAAAGAACCCCCTGTTGACGAATCACCTAAAGTGGAGGAAAAGCAATCAAAAGAAGTGGCTATTCCCTATACGGAAGAAGAACTAGTGACGGCTGATGCGTTGCTGCGGAACGAGTTTGAGAATAGCGAAGCAGCCCTGTTGGCTACTCATCACAAGCCTATCAATGTTTTACAAGAGCTTTTTCTCTTTCCGGCTATCAATGGTATTGTTACTACACCTTTCAAACCGAAAATGGGGCACTATGGGGTAGATATTGTGGCCAAAGAAAATGAGCCTATTAAATGTGTAGCAGATGGGGTTGTCATTTTTGCTGCGTGGACGGTGGC
>JBCCWZ010000069.1:0-3503 GCA_039192615.1 Bacteroidota bacterium | reverse complement strand
GGCAAGCCAGCGGATACGGAAAAAGTAGATCCTAAGTTTAAAACCCTAGAAGATTAAGGGTAGCCGGCCTCCCAAGCCCACAACTTGTGCAGCCTCTCCAACAGGAATGATGCAAGTAAAGGGTTATTTTTGGATGCTGTTGGGTGTTAACATGATATTTATAAGTAATCACGAGCCACTATGAGTCGATTTTTTTTGCTAACCCTGTGCCTAGCCATTGCTGTCCCTGCATGGGGGCAACCACCTCGCAAAGGCACCCTCAAAGACACCGAGTTTGTCATCGAAAAAGAACGAAAAAACCTACTCCAAGAAGCCGCCCGGTTATTCAAAAGCGCCCCTGCTGCCCCTCGGGTAGCCACTCCTGTCCAACCCCTGTTCGTTACCCCACCTACCATACACCCTACTTTTGATACCCTGCCTCGTAAGATCCAGCTTTTGCGGGCCAAGCAAGATGTATTGACCCAGCTCTATAGTAACTATCTACAAGGTGGCCATGGTAACTTTTATGCGCCCTACCTAGAAGTTTTCTTGGCCAACAGGCGCGATCCCCGCTATGCTTATGGGCTCCACTTCAAGCACCAATCTGCAGGCCAAACAGGCTACTTCGAAGAAAACCACCACCTGATTCAGCTCCACGGCAAACGGTTTATAGAGTCCCTGTGGGCAGGAGGAGGAGCGCTATGCTACCGGAGAGATAGCTACCCCCTCTACAAGCCAGCTAGTACCAACGGAGCCGCCCTGGAAAAACAAAGCATCGTCCAATTTACTATACACCCAACCTTGACCAATTACACGGAAGGGCCCCTCAACTACCAGTTCGATCCCTCTTTTCATTACGTGGCTACAGACAAAGCCCAAGAAATACAAGGAGGAATCCAGGGCAGTGGAGAGTATACCCTGAGTGATGATTTTACGTTCAAGGCCATCACCGACCTGCATTTCACCAAATACAATAGTACCCCCCGTCACCTATACCGCTTCAAGCCGATGCTAGTCTTTGAAGTCCATCGCTTCGATATACAATTCAGCCCGAACTTCGTCTATCAAAACGACGTCTCGGCAGAAGAGAACTCCTTTAAGGTATACCCAGTGCTAGAAGTCAAGTACCCCCTCCATCCGTGGCTGCGGCCTTATGGTGGCATTAGCGGCGATGTACAACGAAATTCGTTACAAAGCTTGCTAAAAGAAAATCCTCGGCTAGCCGCCACCCCAACCCTACGTCATACCAACCAACCCTGGCTGCTTTATGGTGGCGTGCGCGGCGATGTGATGGAGCAAATCAGTTTCAATACAGGGCTGTCAGCAGGGAAGTACCAAAATCTCCATTGCTTGGTCAATAGCACTGACGAACCGGGCCGCTTCGATGTATGCTACGACCCAGCAGCTCAGCTGTACAATATTTTTGGTGAGCTCACGCATAGCAACCAGGCGGATACTTGGACCACCCGACTCCGGGGCGATTATTTTCATTATAATCTTCAAAAATTGCCTCAGCCTTGGCATAGACCCCGTTACCAGCTCGACCTGCTAAGTACTTATCGATGGCAAGACAAGGTGATACTCAAAGGATCTGTTTGCTGTATAGGAGGAATAAAGGCTCGGGAGGGATCTACAGCGAAAGCGTTGCCCACGGTATTTGATGCAAGCATAAGGATTGATTATCTGTGGAACTCACGCCTGTCTATCTTCTTAGATTGCCAGAATCTTTTAGTCAAGTGTAACGAGCGGTACCTCCACTATCCAAGCCGAGGCTTTCAATTCGTAGGAGGACTGACTTATGCGTGGTAGTAAAAATCCAGCAGCACATCCACTACCTTTGTTGCCACTTCGCAGGGTCTTGTGCTGTGTGCCATACGGCAAGCACTACAATGGGCCATTACAAAATTTGATCATTGAGTCATTGCCGGGAAGTGCGGCTGTACGACTTCTGGCGTGTTTTATAAGGAGCTTATTTTCCTTTTGGGTTGTTTTGTAATCCCCTCATTTTTAATAGGCCCCGTGTGTTAACCACAGAGCACACAGAGCAGGCACTGAGGACGCAAAGACGCAAATCTTCGGTCAATCTTTTTACTCACACAAGTCTCCGTGTACTCTGTGTAAAACTTTGTGTACTCTGTGGTAAAATTTGAATTACGGCCTTTATATTCGTATTTTATAGGATAGGCGCTGGGATGTTTGCCAATAGTCTTTAGTATCTGATTGACCGCTTGTAGGAACTGGGTAGCGGGCCCCTTCCTTTCTCTATACCAAGCAGCACTTTCGCTTAAATCTTCATAAGCTTGGGGCTGAACCCTAATAGGGTAGATCATACTTGGCTTTCAAGCTGATACTTGATGTCCTGCCATGCTAAGGTAGCGCTGGGATCAGCCAGGTACTCCTCAAGGCGTTCCTGTACAAGCTGTTGCTGAGTAGGCTCAACAGACACCGTGTCAGTCAGTTGATATGCTGCCTTAAAAGGTTCCCCTCCCAATACGCCTGTGGCTTCTCTTTACTAAAAAAGGCTTTTCATATATCACCCAACGTAGTAAAAAAAATTACTTCTTTCTAAAGACCAGCTTGATAGGAACGCCTTCTAAGGCAAAATGATGGCGCAGCTGTTTTTCCAAGTAGCGTTTGTAAGGCGGCTTAATATACTGAGGCAGGTTACAGAAAAAAGCAAAAACAGGCGTGTGAGTAGGCAGCTGCGTCACGTACTTGATTTTGATGTATTTGCCCTTGATGGCAGGAGGCGGGTATCGCTCGATAGCAGTAAGCATTACTTTATTCAGGGCTGCAGTAGCCAGCTTTTGCGCTCTGTTTTTATAGACCTCCAGGGCCTTTTCAATGGCCTGATAGATGCGTTGCTTTTTGACGGTAGAGGTAAACAGAACAGGGATATAATCCAGCGGTGCTAATTTTTGTAACAATTCTTTTTTATAAGCCTCGGCCGTATGCTGATCCTTCTGAATCAAGTCCCACTTATTGACCAAAATCACCAAGCCTTTTTTATAGCGATGGGCCAGCCCAATTAAGTTCACGTCTTGCGCTTCTAGCCCCTGGGTAGCATCCAGCATGATGACGCATACATCGGCTGCTTGCAAAGCACTGATCGCTCTAATGACCGAGTAGAACTCGATGTTGTCCTTCACCTTCGATTTTTTTCGAATACCCGCCGTATCCGTCAAGATGATGTGCTTACCATACAACTTATAATGCGTGTCAATAGCATCGCGCGTCGTCCCTGCTAGGGGCGTAACAATGCTTCTATCTTCTCCTAGAAGCACATTGAGCAAAGAAGACTTGCCCACATTAGGCCGCCCTAGTACAGCCACTTTAGGAGGCACTTCGGCCTCTGTAGCTGGTTCTTCTTGAAAATGCTTAACCACCTCATCCAGCAACTCCCCAGTACCTGTGCCGCTAGCCGCTGAGATAGGGTAGGGGGTGCCCATGCCCAATGGATAAAAATCATGCATCATCAACTCAGAAGACACATTATCGGCCTTGTTGGCCACCACCAGCACCGG
>JBCCWZ010000068.1:0-3736 GCA_039192615.1 Bacteroidota bacterium | reverse complement strand
GCTACGTAAGGTAGAAGAGCCAGCTGTCTGGCACGTTTCACAGCTTGGGCTAATTTTTTCTGGTACTTGAGGCTATTGCCTGTAATGCGGCGGGGCAACAGTCTACCCTGTTCATTGAGAAATCGCATCAAAAAATCCGTGTTTTTATAATCCACATACTTGATGCCATACTTCTTGAAACGACAGTATTTTTTGCCTGTGTGGTTTCTTTGTACCGATTCATTTACTAACGTCATGCTGCTACTTCTTGCTTAGGTTCAGTTTTTTTAGGCTTTGCCCCACTTCTTTGCTGGACATTGTAGTCAATCGCATGCTTATCCAACGCAAAAGTCGAAAAGCGGATTACTCTTTCATCCCTTCTGTACTCGGTCTCAAGCACCCTGATGAGATCGGGGGTAGCTTTGAATTCAAACAGCTGGTACACGCCTGTGGTCTTGTGCTGGATGGGATAAGCCAGCTTTTTAAGGCCCATTGTTTCTTCGTGTACGATCTCGGCTTTTTTCTCTTGGAGGAAAGTTCTGAACTTATCAATCGCTTCTTGTAGCTGCTCCTGAGACAATACCGGGGTCAATACGAATAGGGTCTCGTAATTTCTTAGTTCCATGCTAGTGGCATTTGTAAAAAATAGTTCTGCGAAATTAGGAAAATTTGATCAGAAGTCAAGATTTTTATTCCCCAACACTAACCCTACACCCATGCAAGTCAACATAACCGATTCCTGGAAAAAGCACCTTGATCAAGAATTTCAACAACCTTACTTCGAAGCTCTGGCCAGTTTTGTCAAAGCAGCCTACCAGCACCACAAAGTCTACCCACCTGCCAAAGAAATCTTTCGCGCTTTTGAGCTTTGCAGCCTCGAGGCCACCCAAGTGGTCATCTTGGGGCAAGATCCTTACCACGGCCCAGGCCAAGCCCATGGCCTGTGTTTTTCGGTGCGAGAAGACGTACCCATCCCTCCCTCTTTGCTCAACATCTTTACGGAAATTCACAACGACCTGGGCATCTCGATTCCGTCCAACGGGAATTTAGAGCGATGGGCGCAACAAGGAGTGCTCCTGCTCAATGCCACACTCACCGTCCAAGCCTACAAGCCAGGCTCTCACCAAAAACAGGGCTGGGAGACTTTTACGGATGCTGTGATCAGCACAATATCACAAACTAAAGAGCACGTCGTGTTTCTACTTTGGGGGGCTTATGCCAAGCAAAAAGCTAGCCTTATTGATGCCAGCAAGCACCTGGTACTGACTTCGCCGCATCCCTCCCCTTTTTCAGCTGACCGCGGCTTTTTTGGCAACCGGCATTTTAGTCAGACCAATGCATACTTAGAGGCTCATCAGCTGCAGCCCATTGCGTGGTAGCCACGCCCTTGCATAGAGTACAGCTAAATAGCTAGCTTCACAGCATTAACTTTACTACCCTTCAAAACGCTCAATTTTGCATAACAAGGACATTATTGCACTGCTCAAAGACACGGCCCAGCTGTTAGAACTTCATGGTGCCAATCCATTCCAGGTCAGGCACTACACCAATGCCGCGCTGCAACTCTCAAAGCTTGACCAAGAGGTAGCTGGGCTATCGCTGGAGGAACTCAAGGAGCTAGCAGGCATAGCACCAAGCGCCATAAAGTTCATGCAAGAACTCAACGAGACTGGCACACTACAGCGTTGGGAGGAGCTTAATGCAGCTACCCCCCAAGGAGTCAGGGCAATGCTATCTCTCAGGGGCATTGGCCCAAAAAAAGTAAATGCCTTATGGAAAGAGCTAGGCATAGAAAGTCTAGAAGCCCTGGAACAAGCTTGTGAAGCAGGCACCATCGCCCAATTGCCAGGCTTCGGGCCCAAAACCCAAGCCACGATCCAAGCAAGCCTTGCCTTCAAAGCCCAGCAGGTTGGTAAATTCCATTATGCCACGGCCCTCCCCTACGCCACTGCGCTAGAAAAACAGCTCCAAGAAACCTTTCCTACAAGCCTGGTCTCCTTGGCAGGCGCCTTGCGGCGCAAGATGGAAGTGGTAGAGAAAGTTGATATTTTGATAGGGACTGACCAAGTAGAGGCCGTTATGGAATGGCTTGATCAACAACCCCTCTTACAGAAAAATCCGCAGCTGGCAGGCCCCTTTTCCTGGCGCGGTCAATTCGAAGCACTGGCGCTCCCACTGCATATCCTTTGCTGTGCTCCTGACCGCTTCTACCAACAGCTGATGCTCCACACGGGCTCAACAGCACACTTAGCCCTCCTAGTTCAAGACAACCAACCCCTGGGCGAGGTAGTGGAGCGGATGACTGTCCCTCACAGTGAAGCCGTCATTTATACCCAAGCAGGGCTCCCCTACATTCCTCCTGAGCTACGAGAAGGGCAAATAGAGCTGGCCTGGGCACAGGAGAAAGGAGCCCCGTCCTTGCTAGCGATGCAAGACTTGCGTGGTGTTTTTCATAACCATACGACTTACAGTGATGGTAAGGATAGCTTGGAAACGATGGCCCGCTACTGCCAAGAGGTAGGCTATGAATACATCGGCATTACGGATCATAGCCAGAGTGCTCATTATGCAGGCGGCCTGACCCCAGCAGAGATCGAGCGGCAGCACCAAGAAATTGATCGTTTGAATGAGCAGCTCGCACCTTTCAAGATTTTCAAGGGCATTGAGTCAGATATTTTGGGGAATGGGGCGCTTGATTACCCCGCTGATATCCTCGCTCGCTTTGATTTTGTCATTGCTTCGGTTCATATAGGTATGAACATGGACAGAAAAACAGCCACAGAACGGGTCATCAAAGCCATTCGTAACCCTTACACCACGATTTTAGCCCATCTGACCAACCGTCTGCTTCTGAAACGCGAAGGGTTTCCAGTGGATTATCGAGCCATCATTGATGCTTGTGCAGAGTGCGGTGTCGTTATTGAAATCAATAGCAACCCCTGGCGCTTAGAACTAGATTGGCGTTGGATAGACTATGCGCTGTACAAAAACGTACAGCTCAGCATCAACCCCGATGCCCATGATAAAGAATCGATCCAAAACATGTACTACGGTGTATGTGTCGCCCGAAAAGGCGGACTCACCCCAGCACATACTTTCAATGCCCTCTCGCGAGAAGACGTAGCCCAATATTTACAACACCGCAAGTCCCAAGTCATGAAATGATTTGATCATTGAGTTATTGAATAGGCCAATCCATGAACCAGCAAGGAGACTTTTAATGCATCATTCATAACTAATCAATGATAACTGATAACTAATCACCTGCTCTATGCACATAGCCCTTCACAGCAAAAGCCTTGCTCAAGACACCTTCCCTTTCGTCACCCAGTTACTCCAATACCTGCACCAGCAGCAAACGCAGCTTTTTGTGTCGCCGCCTTTGCAGACATTGCTATCAACTGCTGCTAGCGAGCTCCCTCCTATGCAGCCCTTAGAGCAAGATTTGACGCACTTGGACTTGATGGTGAGCCTCGGGGGCGATGGCACTTTGCTCGAGGCGGTCAACTATGTAGGAACTACCGCAACCCCGGTGTTAGGTATTAATACAGGTCGCATGGGTTTTTTAGCCACGGTAGCCCCAGAAGAAGGCCTGGCGGCATTAGCGAGCTTTTTTCAAGGACAATACAGCCTGGATCAACGAACGCTTTTACAAGCAGAGACGGATGGGGTGACTAGCTTAGTCCCTAATTTTGCGCTGAACGAAATAGCAGTCCTGAAACAGGATAGCTCCTCGATGATTGCGATTCAAGTCTGC
>JBCCWZ010000067.1:0-3798 GCA_039192615.1 Bacteroidota bacterium | reverse complement strand
TAGAGTGAATAGAGGCTTTAGCCTAAATCCGAATCCACCAGCTTCAGATGGTGGTTATTGAATTTATCATCCTGCGCCTTATCCTGAAGGTAGTGAAGGAGCTGCAAAGCATTCCTGCATAGTGACCCTCTGTGGGAGATCCTTCACGCTGCTCAAAATGACCAAGAAGGATCGGAACCATAAGGAAAATCCTATTTTGTCCTAAAGGACAAGTAGCTTAGTTACTGGCTGGGCGTATCTCCTCAGCTTGGGGCTGTTCAGTAATTGCTGGAGCACCGTTGGTATCCTTCAGGGCGATGTGAGGCGCGATGACTAAGGCCACAATAGAAGCCAGTTTGATCAGGATGTTCATAGACGGTCCAGAAGTGTCTTTAAAAGGGTCTCCTACCGTATCTCCTGTGACTGAAGCCTTGTGAGCTTCTGACCCTTTGTAGAACATCTCTCCATTGATCTCTACACCTTTTTCAAAGGATTTTTTGGCATTGTCCCAAGCGCCTCCTGCATTGGCTTGAAAGAGGGCCATGAGTACACCGCTGACGGTAAGGCCTGCTAGAAGGCCCCCCAAAACTTCTGGGCCAAAGATAAAACCCACTAAGGCAGGAGTAACAATGGCTAGAGCTCCAGGGAGGAGCATGGCTTTGAGCGCTGCTTTGGTAGAGATGTCTACACACTTATCATACTCAGGCTGTGCTTCTCCTTGCATAATGCCCTTGATCTCTCTGAACTGCCTTCTTACCTCGTGCACCATAGCCATGGCTGCTTGACCTACGGCACTGATAGTTAGCGCAGAAAATAGAAAGGGAATCATGCCGCCTACAAAGAGGCCAGCCATCACGGGTGCTTTGTAAATGTCTATTGCTTGAATATTAGCCGTGCGTACATAAGCTGCAAAGAGCGCTAGAGAGGTCAGTGCGGCTGAAGCAATGGCAAACCCTTTACCGGTAGCAGCCGTTGTATTCCCTACTGTGTCTAGAATGTCAGTTCTTTGGCGTACCTCTTCCGGCAAACCACTCATCTCTGCAATGCCGCCCGCATTGTCTGCAATAGGCCCAAATGCATCAATAGATAGCTGTATGGCCGTAGTAGCCATCATACCTGCCGCAGCCATAGCTACGCCGTAGAAGCCTGCGAATTGAAAGGCCCCATAGATCCCAGCAGCAAATAGTAAAATGGGTAGGGCTGTAGAAAGCATACCTACACTGAGGCCTGCAATGATGTTAGTAGCGTGGCCCGTGTAGGATTGTTTGATAATAAAGCGGACAGGTCTTTGATCCATGGCAGTGAAGTACTCGGTGATCATGCTGATCAATATGCCTACGCCTAGACCTGTTATGACGGCATAGAAGACGTCCATAGCAGTAAAAAATTGCTCACGCATGGACAGTGTGGTAGGTAGGAGGTAGGGAATGAGGAAGTAGGCGACTATGCCTGTGAGGATGGTCGCAATCCAGTTGCCTTTGTTCAAGGCCTTTTGTACATCGCCTGTTTCTTTGATGTTAACAAAAAAGGTGGCTAAGAGTGAGAGCAAAATGCCTGCAGCACCGATGAGCATGGGCAGCAGAATAGGGGAGAGGCCGCTTAGCTTATCTGAGGCTTCTATCTCGCTGCCCAGTACCATAGCTGCCAGGATGGTAGCTACATAAGAGCCAAACAGGTCAGCTCCCATGCCGGCTACGTCCCCCACATTGTCGCCGACATTGTCAGCAATCGTTGCTGGGTTTCTAGGGTCATCTTCAGGAATGCTGGCTTCTACCTTACCGACAATGTCGGCACCTACATCGGCTGCTTTGGTGTAAATACCGCCTGCCACGCGGGCAAATAGGGCAATGCTTTCTGCACCAAGTGAGAAACCTGTGAGAGTTTCTAGGGTCATGGCTAGCATGGGTCTGTTGGTGGCTGTGAGACCCTCTGGCAAAAAGTAATGAAAGAACATGATAAACAGGCTGCCGAGCCCTAGCATGGCAATACCGGTAACACCCATGCCCATGACGGTGCCGCCAGCAAAGGAGACCCTGAAAGCTTGAGCTAGGCTGGTGCGTGCTGCTTGGGCAGTTCTTACATTAGCTCGCGTGGCGATTTTCATGCCTAGCCAGCCTGCTAGTGTAGAAAAGATAGCGCCTAGTACAAAGGCAATGACGATAAGGGGATGACTATCATGGCTTGTAGCACCTAAATAAGCCAGCAATACCCCAGCGATGAGGACGAAGTAGCTAATGGTGCTGTATTCTGCTTTTAAAAAGGCCACGGCGCCCTGGGCAATACTTTGGGCAATGCTGTTCATCTTGGCGTCTCCTGCATCTTGCTTGGTGATCCAGATGGATTGAACGATAGCGTAGAGTAGGGCCGTAAGGCCTAGCAAAGGCAAAAGGTATATGATAGTAGTCATGCTAAGAGTTATGAATTGATGCTTACCTTAGAAAGTGGCATAATAAAATAGATAATTCAATGGATAAATTACCCAATCGATAAATCAACAAATCACTCAATAAATAGGAGAGCCTCCTGCCGGGATCGAACCAGCGACCTACTGATTACAAGTCAGTTGCTCTACCAGCTGAGCTAAGGAGGCGTGAGTGGGACGAAACTATAGCGTGCACCTGTAATTACAAAACATTAGGTATTGGCCTTTTTCTTCCCTTATTTTTTCTTTCCACTTTTATAGCATCCTCTTCTTGTAATTTGAATCCTATCTGCAGACTTTTTTTAACTACTTCATTGCTTTAAATCCCGAGATAGCTCTTGATTTATGTCTGTTCATAGCTATGAGCTTTTACAAGTTTTGGTTTTTCTGGACTTAATCCATTCCATACCCACGTGCGCATAGAAAAAAGTAAGAGCGTCCTGCACAGACACTGCGCTGTCAATCAACATGAAAAACATTCTCATCCATACCCCAATGAAGGCACGGGCTTTACGCCGTAGAAAATACTGTCAACCGAATGAAGTAACCAGCTAAGCACTAAAAAGGCAGATCATCCTCTTCATTAGCTTCTGGGGTAGTGTTTTGAGAAGGAGTGGCTCCACCAGGAGCCTGGCTGGTTGCCTGGGCTCCTGCCTCTATACGCCATGCTTGTAGAGAGTTGAAATACTTGGTTTCACCTTCGGGATTGATCCATTTTCTACCCTTTAGGTTAAAGCTGACTTCTACCTCTTGGCCCGGCTGGAAACCATCTAGTAGACTACACCGTTCCTGGATCAACTCAAAAGAGACATATTCTGGATATTGGGGATTCTCTGCATATTCAAGCACAAATGAGCGCTTCTTGAACGTGTCTGACACCTGCTGTGTCTCCTTGATCTCTAGTAGCTTACCGGTTACTTTCATCAGTATAAATTTTAAGGGTATGGCCAAATTGGCCGGTGAGTCTTCAAATTCGCCTGCCCCAAGTTAAAACACCTGCAGCACAATGCCAATCTTTACCTACCCACTGTCACTTGCTTTGCTTCCACTGCTGTATCCCAAAAACCAGCAAAAAAGTACCCCCCGCTACAGTAGCCATCCCTCCAGCAATAGAACCATTGACCCATACAGCGAGATAATACCCTCCCACTGCAGACAGAATTCCCACTAGCGTGGCTACCACCAGCATAGTGTGCAGGCGTTGAGTGAGCAAGTAAGCAGTAGCTGGAGGGGCCACCAAAAGTGCTACGACAAGAATAGCCCCTACTACCTCAAAAGCAGCTACGGTGGTGAAGGAAGTAGCCCCCATCAACGAATAATGCCACAAGGTACTGCGCATACCAATAGCAGTAGCAAAGGCAGGATCAAAGGTGGTGACATACAGTTCTTTGTAGCTG
>JBCCWZ010000066.1:0-3800 GCA_039192615.1 Bacteroidota bacterium | reverse complement strand
CTTTTTTAAGAGCATAAATAGGTGATAATTAGATAGTTATAAAAATTTTATAATTTTGGTATATAGTTTTTATTCAACTCCTGCCGAGGCTACTCCACGTCACCTCCCTTTAGTCCACCTCTAGCCACGTCACTCCCTCACCCCCTGGAAAAGGGTGCTGCGTAATCACCCGTTTGATCTGACTATGGGCCTGCAAATGAGCACGGACCGCCTTGCGCAACGCCCCGGTGCCCTTGCCATGGATCACTTTCAGCTGCTTGTGGCCCAATACCGAGGCTTTGTCTATCCACTGATCTACAGTGCTGATGGCTTCGTGCACAAGCATCCCATGCAAATCTATTTCAGGGTTGAAGGCAGAAAATGCATCAGCAGCTAAGTTAAGAATGCGGGTAGCTGGCTGCATAGGAAGCGTAGATGAGCGCGCTTGGGTAGCTAGGGGAACTTTCTCAAGCTGGCTAAGTGGAATACTGGCCTCCATAGCCTGAAAGGCCACAGTAGCATGCTTGCCACTGAGCTGTACAATTTCTCCTATATAAGATTGTCCTTGCATTCTCACGCTATCGCCCGGCTGAAGCCCCCTATTCTCCTGCATAGCAGCCTATATTATAACTGGTCTTCTAGTTCCTCGAGTCGATCAATCACTGCCTCATAAATTTCCTGCATGACCTCCAATTTCGTGAGATAATGCTGATAGCTCTTTTGAAATGTATCTGGGGCTATGTCATGCGCTTGGTAGACGAGGAGTACATTCTGTTTCAGCCACTGAGAGGCCGTAGCTTCGTCATCAGTATAGTGCCCTACCAACGCCCTGGCCAATTCTAAGTCTACTAATATAGACACCATCTGCTCTTGGGGGAGGAACGTATCAGAAGACCTCCATTGAACGCTGCTCAATAAGAAAAACAAAAGGCTCAAGGCTACTAGTCGTTTCATAGACAATTTTTATGAATGGCTTGAAAATAATCACACACAGTGGATAATACTAAATGACCCTTTTTCCCTAAACCAGGCACCTGGAGAGAAGTGTATATTCCCTATGAAAGCGCTAAATTAAGGCCGTACACAACAGGATTCCCCACCTTCTATATCAAAACGAATCAATGAGCCCATTAGTACGTAGTCGAAATGAGCAATACTTGCTAGCCTGCCAATAAGCAGTAGCTACAAAGCAGGAACATATATCCTATGGCAGAGACTATCTCAAGCAAAAGCTATCAAACTCTTTTCACTTTTAGGGACAAAAGGTTCAATCCTGCTGCCCTATCTCAGTATCATTTATCAATCTATGTAAGCGATACCTCCTTCAAAGTAAGCTGCGTTAATCCCGTAACGGGCCAATACTTGCTCTTAGGGGTGTACAGCTTAGCCTATAGACAAGGGCAGGAACGGGTGCAAGCTCTTGAGCAGCTCTATGAAGACCATCCCCTACTAGGAGCTAAAAGCTGGGCAACGGTGACACTATGTGTAGGCAACCAGCAGTATACTTTAGTTCCTCAACAATTTTCTCAAGCAAAAACGCTCCCTGACTACTTAGCGCTCACTTGCCCCATAGGTTCCAATACAGTCAAGCACTTTATGCACACCTCGCTGCACCTAACGGTAGCCTTTGCCATGGATCCACTACTACTCAACTGGTTGCAGCAAACCTATGAGCAAGCCCAACTACATACCATCCACCAGGCAAGTAGTCTTATAGAAGGCACATTGGCTTATCTACAAGGCCATAGACCGAGTTCATTGCCCAGGACGCTGGTTTTTGTCGAAGCAGACCACCTTCATATCATCGTCGTACAAAGTAGCCACCTGCTGTATTACAACAGGTTTACATACACCACCGAGGATGAGTTTTTAAACTACATTCTTACCGTGATGGATACCTTAGGGTTAGCTCCCAACCTTCACGAGGTTATCTTAGGAGGGAGCATCAGCAAAGGCTCAGCAGCCCACCGGAAGGCACGTAACTACCTTCATAAGCTCAATTTTATTGACAAGCCCTCCTATTTTAGCTTCAGAAGATCACGTACCCAAAGCATGTTGGCTACTCATTTAGATGTAATGAGCACATACCGCTGTCATCAGGCCCTGTAGTAGGTCAAGCTTTAATGCTGCCTGCTCAATTCCCCGCATTCACTATGAAAGACAGTCAGCAAAATACAGATGCCCTAGTCATCATCCCCACCTACAATGAAAAGGAGAATATATCACTGTTGATTCCAGCCATTTTTGCTCTTGAAAAGAATTTCCACCTCTTGATCGTAGATGATGCTTCACCAGATGGCACAGCTGGGGTGGTAGAAGAATTGAAAAAGACTTATCCAGGTCGGCTTTATTTGAGGCGCCGAGTAGAAAAACTAGGGCTAGGTACTGCTTACAAAGAAGGCTTTCATTTTGCACTGCAGCGTAGGTATCAATACATCCTTACAATGGATGCAGATTTTTCTCACGCTCCTGAAGACCTCATCAGGCTATATAACGAATGCGATCAGGGGACACAGGATTATGTCATTGGCTCTCGCTATTTGGTCGGTATCAATGTTGCCCATTGGTCGCTACACAGAGTATTGCTCTCCTACGGGGCCAATGCTTTGGTCCGCTGCATCACAGGAATGCCCTTCCAAGATACAACCGCCGGATTCCAATGCTACCAAAGAAAGGTCTTAGCAACGATTGACTTGGAGGCTATCCGATCTGTTGGCTATGCCTTTCAAGTAGAGCTGAAGTTCTTGGCCTGGAAGTATGGCTTTCAAGGCAGTGAGATTCCCATTGTCTTTTCGAGCAGGGTAAGAGGGGAATCTAAAATGTCACAGAGCATCCTACTCGAGGCGCTGATGCGAGTACCCCAAATGAAGGTGGCTAGCTTTTTTAAAACTTATCACCCACACAGCTCCTAGCTGCCTGCCTTGACCTGAAGACGATGCTTCTTACTCAATGACTGCTGGCTCTTGGGAAGCCACCTCTTCAGCGAGTTCTATTTTTTCTTGCTCTTCTTGGGTATTGACGATGAGCTGTCTGTACTTCTTAAGGCCCGTACCAGCAGGAATTAAGTGTCCCACAATGACGTTTTCTTTCAAGCCTTTGAGTTGATCGCATTTGCCTCTAATGGCTGCTTCACTTAATACCTTCGTGGTCTCTTGGAACGAGGCGGCAGATATGTAGCTCTCCGTACCTAGCGAGGCTTGGGTAATACCTTGTAGCTTGGGTCGGGCGACGGCTGGCTCTGCATCTCTCACTTGGACGAGCTTCAATCCTTGCCCTTTCAGGTTCGTATTTTCTTGGCTCAGCTTTCTTGCACTAATTACCTGACCAACTTTGAGCGTCTGCGAGTCGCCTGCCTCTGTCACTACCTTTTTATCAAGGACTTTGTCATTTTCTTCTCTAAAGAGGAATTTATCTACCGCCTGTCCAGCCATGAAAGGCGTATCTCCTGATGCTGTCACCTCTACTTTGCTCATCATCTGCCTGACAATTACCTCAATATGTTTGTCATTGATTTTTACCCCTTGCAGGCGGTATACAGCTTGTAGCTCATTGACAAGGTATCTTTGTACTTCTGTAGGCCCTTTGATCGATAGGATGTCAGCCGGAGCAATAATGCCGTCAGATAAGGGAGCACCGGCTTTCACATAGTCATTGTCTTGGACAAGAATATGCTTGGAGAGGGGTACGAGGTATTTCTTCTTCATTCCTTCTTTGGACTCAATGAAGACTTCTCGATTACCACGTTTGATGCCTCCATAGGTAACCGCCCCGCTAATCTCACTGACTACGGCTGTATTGGATGGGTTTCTAGCTTCAAAAAG
>JBCCWZ010000065.1:0-3840 GCA_039192615.1 Bacteroidota bacterium | reverse complement strand
TTCTATGTAGCTAGTATGCTCGTAGTCATTAGCGGTTTTCACCAAGTACAACTCATGGGCTTTATGCTCAACTTTGTCGTGGCCATGCTCTCTCTACACTGGGTACTTGCCCTCATCATGGCACTGGGGGGCTCTATCTTGGCCCTGTATACCTTCCAATGGACTATGGGGGTAGCTGCACTACCAGCAGAGTGGAGCTTGGTCAGCTTCACCATCCTCTATTTCTACTTTATCCTCCTTCTTTTTGTCAGTGTATTCATGGCCACGCGACACAGAAACGCTGCTACTCAGCTAGCAGTACGCAATACACGCCTGACAGCTAAGCAGCAAACCCTCTGGCAGCAACTCATGCAGGCGCTCTATCGCAGAGAGCACTTTGTCCAGGAGATGACCACAGAGGGAGCCCAGGCCCTGCGAATGGTTAATAAGCTTAGTCATACCCTAGCTCGGCAAGTAGAACAAGCTAGTAACATGCCCCCTTCCCTGACTAAAGCACAAAAGACCCTGCAACAAGCCAGCCAGAAGCTGACGGTAGTAGGCAATTATCTACATGAGATGATCGCTCGATTGCAAGACTACCTACCTCTAGAAGTAAGCACATTCCACATTGAGACTTTGTTGGAAGCTATGGAGCAAGGCCTTGCTGAGCAAGGAATCAGCCCTCCCCCTCAAGTTATCTACCAGGTGCATACCCAACACAAAGAACTCCAGGGTGATGTCAACAAGCTCAAGGAGCTTCTGGTGCGCAGTATCTGTTACATCTATGAACATCACCACGCCAATTACATCTTGCTCAGCATCCAAGACACTACGCTTGGTTACAGGCTACGTACTATTCCAGAATACGTCAAAAGGGTAGAAGCTTTGTGCTGGACTATTACACTAGAAAACGACGTACCCCCTTGCAAAGCCTTTTATATGGGTAACAAGGAGCAGCCAGTTACTAGCATAGTTCAGGGCTCATCGCTCTTATCCCTGAAACCTAACCAGCAGATTGTAGATGCCCATTATGGGGCCTCTGAGTTGCTAACAGGGGAGCAAGGCCTCACGCAAGTGTATGTGATCCCAGTGCATGTCAGAGCAGTACGCCCCCAGGCCATGGAGTCGCTCTCTACAGCGCCGCCACTCCCTGAAGCGTATGTCTATCCAGCAGAGCAAGCTTTTATAGAGGCGGTAACAAACAAGACCAAAGGAGCTGAAGCTCTGCTCGAAAAAGCTCTCGGGCTACTCAAGCAATATCATGATGGGGTATATTGTAGGAGTGGAGTTCCCTTTTATTTGTATCCTATCGCAGTAGCCCACCTTCTGTTGACTTACAGCCAAGACGAGGATACAGTGCTAGTAGCGTTGCTGCACGAGACGGTAGAGACTACGCGGCTTTCTTTAAACCAGATAGGTATTCTCTTCAACCCAACAGTCCAGCAGCTAGTAGCTGGTATAACGCGTTTAGACAGCAACCTAAAGAGTTTTAAGCGTTTACAGCTCTCTGAGGATGAAGCCCTGATGCAACTCATAGAGGTGAAGGATGAGCGAATATTGTATGTAAAGCTAGCAGCTCGCTTGCACGCCATGCGTGCCCTCGGAGAGCATTCTTCTTCATCGCACCGAAAACAGCTAGCCAGTGAGACTTTGCAGTTTTATGTACTGCTTGCCGAGCGGTTAGGGCTCCAGGAGGTAGCCCAAGAGTTCAAGGAGCTTTGCTTGCAAGTATTTAGACAAAAGGACTAGTACCCGTATTTCAATACTTGCTTGGCCACCTCGATGTTAATGAGCAATTAATCGCTATCAGTAGCTCGCGAGCGCTCTAGACTTAGTCGGTAGGAAAACGCTGCTCAGTATCTTGATGAAGTGCTTCGCTGGTTTTCAGTGCTTCGTGCAGTGTTTGGAGTTCTTGGGATGCTTTGTTCATAGCCATACGCCCTATGAATTTACGGGACTAACCAAGAACTACGACAAGACTTTGCTGCTTCCTGCTATCTTTACAAGTCGCTGAGGACGTGAAAAGAAGTAACCCCTCCTTCTAGCTCTCTGAGCGCACTACTCAACTAATCACTACTGCGCTCCATCACCAGCAGCGAGCCAAATACGCAAACTTTACCAACAAGCAACTGATGAATGAAGCATAAAACGCATCCTACGCAGCAAGGCTCCAAGAAAAAGCTCAAGCGGCCTTTCAATGGATCGCAAGAGATTAATTGACTTACCAGAATAAACGCCTTAGAGCTGCATGAGGGACATAGATAGGCTTCAGGGATGGTGATGAAACTGCAGATAGCAGCAGGTTTTATTGGTCTGTACCTATCTCTCCTCGTCTTGGGAGCGCTGAATGTGCTGGAGGCAGGGAACCCCTATCACCTACCCCTGTTAGGACTACTGTTTTACTTGCATGCGCCTTGTGTGTGGCCTGTAGCTACCCTCATCTACTTGCTTGCCTCCTGGCTGGTGAGCTGGGCTAAGCTAGAGGATATGCTGGCCTACCTCTCTACACAGCGCTGGAGAGACAACTTCATGGTGCTTGCAGGCTATTGGGCCCTAGTAGGGCTCTTGCTACTGAGCCCCTATTACAGTCTTTGGCTACCTATCTTCCTGGCTCTTTGCTGCTTATTATTCCCTTACGTTTTTACGCATCAAGCGATTAAAAATCCCACGGAGGCCAAGACAGATACCCTATGGCTCCTGGGTAAAAAAGGCCAGCAGCTGCCTCTGAATGCTCCTGAGCTGGGGGTTTTTATTGTAGGGTCGCCTGGCTCTGGGAAGACCAAGTTTGTCATTGAGCCGCTCATCTACAGGCTCATCGCACAAGGCTACACAGGGGTACTCTACGACTATGACTTCTCAGCTGATGCAATGGGCCGTAATTACTCCCTCTCGCACTTGGCTTATCACTGCTGCAAGGAATTTACCGCTGGAAAGACCCGCTTTGTGAGCATCAACTTTGAGGATTTACTTAAAACGAGGCGCATCAACCCCCTCTCACCCGCCTACATCAAGGACAGGAACCGTCTGAGCCATATCCTTAGAACACTCCTGCTGAACATGGCCCCAGGCATGAAGGAAGACTTTTGGTACAAAAACACTTATGCCCTTTTAAAGGGGCTTGCTATCTTTTTTGCCAACAAGCACCCAACGCTCTGCACCTTACCTCACATTATTGTAGCGGGGCTGCAGCCTGTGGAGGAGTTGATGTCTCTTTTGCAGCAAGATGCCGAAGCGCGCCTGTATGCCAGTCCCATCCTCGATGCGTATGAGCGGGCTCCAGAGCAGCTAGCAGGGGTTTTAGCCAACTTCAAGGTAATGCTCGATAAGCTCCTTGATCCAGCTATGTTCTGGGTGCTGAGTGGTGATGATACCCCTGCGACTGTGAACGATCCTGAGCGGCGGACAGTGGTTTGTTTAGGCAACACGCCGACCAAAAAAGAAAGCTTTGCCCCTGTGCTGGCGATGCTCGTCTCGTTCCTGAGCACGAACATGTATGGGCATGGTAGAGCTAGGAGCTTTCTGATGCTCGATGAGCTGCCTACCCTTTTCTTGCCTCAGCTCTCTGAAGTGCCTGCAACAGCAAGGAAGTATGGCGTCTCCACTATTGTGGCGCTACAGAACATCGCCCAACTAGAGAAGCGCTACACGGCCATCGGAGCGACAGAGCTGCAAGAGACCTTTTCTAATCATCTCATTGGCAGAAGCCCTTACAAGGTAGCCAAAGACTGGAGTGAGCGCATAGGCAGAAGAGAGGTCAAGACTACTTCCCTCACGAGCTCTAAAAACCAAGAGAGCAAGACCGTTCATGAAAAGGAGAAGCTGCTCGTGACGCCTCAGGAGACGATGGATTTAGGAGTGGGG
>JBCCWZ010000064.1:0-4195 GCA_039192615.1 Bacteroidota bacterium | reverse complement strand
GCTCTGGCTGCCAACAGTCGCTGCCGAGCCTGCTCTATTTGCTCATCTGCCATCATCCGTGCACTGTCTGCCGTTTGGTACAACACATGAGCCCTTCCCCTCCCCCACCCTCCCCTTTCCAACATTATGTTGAATTGACGAATAAAAAGTGGTGCTTCCTCACCCAATACTTCTTCCACCTCTGCTTGCGTCCAGGTATAAAACTTTCCTTCGATGCCCTCGCTATCAGCATCCAAAGCACTGTAGTAGCCACCCGCCTCCTGCATCAACTCGCGCCTTACAAAGTCCACCATTTCCTCCACCACCCTCTTGTAAAGCGGCTTTTTAGTAACGGTATACGCTTGGGCATACAAGCTGAGGAGCTGCCCATTGTCATACAGCATCTTCTCAAAGTGCGGGATTCGCCAAGCCACGTCCGTCGTGTAACGGGCAAAACCGCCCCCTAACTGATCATAAATGCCGCCATAAGCCATGCCCTCCAGCGTGAGATGAAGTTGAGTCAAAGCCTTTTCCTCTTGGGTAGCCCCATAATAGTGCAGTAAAAACAAACCCACACTCGGCATGGGAAACTTAGGAGCACCCTTGAGCCCCCCATACTCCTGGTCAAGGGCCTGGTCAATTTGATCAAAAAGCTGATGGGCTTGGAAGAAAATGGGCGCAGCTGGCCCTGCCAGTTCGGTCGACTCCTCGTTCAAAGCCTGGGTAAATTGCATCGCCGAAGCAGTGAGTTGCGTCCTGTGATCGCGAAAAGCCTGGGCCACCTGCTTGAGTAGGTGCTTCCAGGATTCCAGAGAGAAATAATTACCCCCATAAAAAGGCTGCTGGTCAGGCAATAAAAAAACATGCAAAGGCCACCCTGCCTGCAGGCCCATCGCTTGGAGGGCTGCCACATACACTTGGTCTACATCAGGCCGTTCTTCGCGATCTACCTTGATGCAAACAAAGTGCTCGTTCATGAGGGCCGCTGCCTCCCGGTCTTCAAAGGCTTCTCGGGCCATGACATGACACCAGTGACAGGCGGCATATCCAATGCTGACGAGCAAGGGTTTGTCTTCTTGAAAGGCTTTTTGCAAAGCTTCTTCCCCCCACGGATACCAGTCTACAGGCTGGTGAGCATGCTGCAGCAAATAAGGGCTGGTGGTATGGAGCAGACGATTAGACATGAATTTGCCGGTTAAGCAACTGTGCTTCTTGGCTACAATCGATACCATACTGCTGGCTCAGCTGGTGCAATTGCTGCAGGGTAGCTCGAATAAATTTCTGATGAGTGGGTGTATGAGGATGTCGGGGCCTATGGGCCAAAGCTTTACGAATTTGCTGCCAGTCCTTGAGAAAGGCTTGTGCTGTAGGATCTAGGTAGCTTTGGCAAAACAAGTCCCAGATATAAGTTTCTGCTACCTCGTTGGGGTGGACAAGGTCTGCTTTGTAGAACCGATAATCGCGCAAATCATCCATCAGCACCTCATAGGCAGGGAAATAGTCAACACCTTCTAACTGCTCTTGCAGTGCATGGCCAGCCAGCCGCAACACACTTTTGCTCACCGCGTTCATAGCCAAGTTGTCTTTCAGGTGCCTGACGGGGCTGATGGTGATGATCATGCGGAGGTCGGGGTTGGCGGCTCGCAACTGCTTCCACAAGGCTGTGAAATCTGTGACGATGGCTTCTACGCTCAGCAAGGAGCGCTCAAAAAGCGGAGCAGGGAGTTGGTGGCAGTTCGTGACGATATTGCCTGTGCTTTTGCGGCGATAGATAAACGCCGTGCCGAACGTCACCAGCAGCCAGCTGGATTGATGCAACCATTGGTCTACTTCGGCGAAGGAAGTTTGGATTTGCTGTGCCAGCTGTGCCTGGTCAGGAGCAGAAAAATCAGAATGCAACAGCTCGTTGTAGTAAATGCCTTCTCTACTCAAGTAGGTATTGGGTTCAGGGGCTTGCTTGGCCAAACTATGGCGTAGCAATTGGGCAATGGAGAAAGGATTGAAAATAGTGCCAAAAGGATTAGACAAGGCCTGAAACTTGTGGGCGATGAGTCGTTCGCCTGTGCAGTCGGTGAAGCAAGAGCCTAGCGCGAGAATCTGCTGCTGAAGGGTGATGGCAGGCTGCTGAGGGACTGGGGTGATGGCCGTTCGAAAGCGTTCAGTCATCAGTTAAGAGAGTTAGCTTAGTAAAGCAATAGCAATGGTAAAGTAGATAGCCATGCCGGTGATGTCTACGAAGGTGGTGATGGCCGGGCTGGCCGCCACAGCCGGGTCGCCGTTGAAATATTTGGCAATAAGCGGCAGGGTGGCGCCCACTATAGTGGAGGTAATGACTTGTAGGCTGAGAGCCAGGGCAATGGCAAAGGCGAAGCTGTAGATGCTATGGTTATCTAGGTGGTTGCTGCCCGAGAGGACAATGACTTTGAGAAAGGCGATGAAGAATAAACAGAGGGCGAGTAAAATGGCTACTTGGGTTTCTTTCAGAATGATCTGGAGCCAATCGCGTAAAGTGACTTGGCCTAGTGATACAGCCCGGATGACGACGGTGGCGGCTTGGCTGCCGGCATTGCCTCCTGCACCGGCAATCATGGGTAGATAGAGCGCCAGTATGGTAAATTGGGCCAAGAGGGCTTCATGTTGGTGAATAATGGCTTCGGACAAAAAGCTGGTGATAAAAAGGCCGGTAATCCAAAGCACGCGTTTTCTAAAATGCTGCCAACTAGAAGCCTTGAGGTAGTCCGCAGTATCCTCGTCCGAAACAATCCCCATGAACTTCTCCATGTCTTCTGTGGCTTCTGCCCGAATGACATCCATAGCATCGTCATAACGCACAATCCCCACAAGCTGATGCTCTTCGTTGAGAATGGGGATAGCCACTAGGTCATATTTTTCTACCTGCTGGGCCACTGCCTCTCGGTCATCGGTGACGCTGGCATACACAAAATTTTCGTGCAACAAACTGGCTACCCGCTTGTTCGGCGTTGTCATGATCAGGTCTTTCAAAGACACAAAGCCGATCATCTGCATGTCTTTGTCTACCACATAGATGTAGTAGATCATTTTTTTAGTGGGTGAGTCTTCCCTGAGTTTCTGAATGGCTTGCTTGACCGTCATATCACCCATCACCGTCGCAAAGTCCGTACTCATAATGCTTCCAGCCGTCTCAGGCGGGTAGGCACTGAGGGTAATGACGTCTTCTCTAACACTCTTAGGAAGGTAGGGCAACAATCGAATCTGCTCCTTGTCCCCCAAATATTGGTAAAACTCTGCGCGTTCGTGCGAAGGAATATGGCCAAAAAGGCTCGCAAAATTCTTTTTACTGAATTGCTGATAAATTACTTGCTGCGGCTCCTCTTCTAACGCAGCAAAGACCGCTCCTTGCAATTCTTCTGGCAGCTGCCGAAACAAACTAACGAGGGCTTGAGCAGTCTGTTGGGCCAAGAATTCTGCGACTTCAATGATCGGTGCATCACCCAGGAGGGCCAACAAGGTCTCTTCTTGTTGCTGGGCCAGCAGCTGAGTCCACTGCATTAGGTTGGTCTTTTCTACTGAACGAGCCATAGGCACTCCTTGAGGGGGTTAATACCTAAGATGCCTGATAGCATCACAACTGGGTATGGTAGTTGGTAGGGGCGAAGTTATGGAACTTCAAAGGGCTGACCAATTTATAGGGGCCTTTCAGGAGATGGGAGGGGCTATTTCAACGGATTTTCTGTTACCTTTGTGGCTGTGCTCGGGATGTAGCGCAGCCCGGTTAGCGCACTCGCTTAGGGTGCGAGAGGTCGGAGGTTCAAATCCTCTCATCCCGACATAACAAAAAGCCCTGATATTCAGGGCTTTTTGCTTGTAAAAAGAACTATTAAGAAGGTGTCTTAAAATCCTCTGCTAACATATAGCTAACATAAATGAAGATTTTCAGAGCCTGCCTCGTTGCTTGCTGACTAACTACGCCAAGAATAGATCGAATATTTGTGAGATACTTCAAGTGAGAAGTGCTACTCTTTTGTGTATCCTGTAGTACTGATTCGCAGATTTGCGAATTACTGCGAATCGCAGCATTCGCAGTAAAACTGCGATTTGCGATTTAGCTCCTTTGATTACCGATTCGCAGTCGTTTTCGATGCGCTTCCCAGCCAAAATCCAGCTTTTGAGCTTTTATATCCGTTTTATAGTACCAAATAGCAAACATGCGATTATTATAAGTTACTGCGATTTT
>JBCCWZ010000063.1:0-4227 GCA_039192615.1 Bacteroidota bacterium | reverse complement strand
TACATCAAATCTTTCCCCAGTGAAGGGAAGCAGCAAGAGGAGCCTACCAAAGAGAAAAAAGCGTATGAAGTGCAGTCAGCGCAATTAGATGAGAAAAGGAAGCGAGAGGTAGTTTTTAACGCTGTTTTTACTAAAAGCAAGGATTATGCTTTGCGCCAGCAAAAGATGGCGCCTATTCTGAATAAATATGCTTGGGGAGACTTGAACCTCTTTTATGGAACTACGAGCACACCTGCTTACCACCTGATGAGCCGCATCAATAGAGCCCATACCCTCCTGGGCGAGGGCGTGCTAGCTACTATGCTGGTGACGCCTACCAGTCATATTGAAGCACTCAAAAGTAGGCAGCACCTCATCCAAGCCTTGCTAGAACAGCCAGCCGTAGTAGCACAGCTCAAGGAGAGTTTGCAAGCCTACCAAAAGATGGAGGATAGTCTATTGTCTTTGTGGACACCATATGATTCTTTGTACACTAAGGAATATACACGTTACATGGTTTCCAAATTCTATATCAAAGATGACGAGGTAGCTAACAAATCTGCTAGAAGACTTGAGTTTAACAAACGATTTTTTCGTGATTTTAAGGATATAACCTTTTGGCATATTTACAATTATGCTGTGCCCACTGTTACCATGGGAGTAACAGTGCTTTTCGTCCCTGAGGCCCTACCTTTCCTCTCTTTTAGCGAAATCTTTATGTACGCCACTCCTTATTATGGGGTGTGGTATGCATGGGATAAAACACGAGACCTTAACAATTTTACAAGATATAATTATCTAGCCTGGCCTATCTTGGGCACAGTGACGTCTACCATACATGCTTACAATAGCATTAACTTTTATCTGGAATATTCGACTGTGCTGCGCAATCTAGCCTTGCGCATGGCTGATGTGCAAGCGTTTATAGTAGCCGCTACTGCCGTCAGTGAGCGGATTGCTGCTTCGCCTGAACTAGAAAGACTATATGGGACTAGGCTAGCAAGTATCAGGAAACTACTGGCCCAGTCGAAAGAGAATACAGAGCTTGGCAGGCTGGTACATTACCTGCAGACGCTTCCTTATGGCTCATGGTCTTACTTCTTTAACAATGCTGGTAAACTCCTCGCCAGCCACAAACTCTTTACGGAGCACAAAGACGCGTTTGCTGATGCTATGTACGCTTTGGGAGAGCTCGATGCTTTTATAAGCATGGCTACCCTGATGCAAGAAGCCCAAGAAAGCAGCGCTGACCACGCTTATACCTTTACTAAGTTTTTGGATCGCAGCCAGAAGAGCAAGCCTTACGTCAAGCTAGGGGACATGTGGAATCCGTTCTTGGAGGCCGAGGTAGCAGTAGGCAACTCCGTAGAGATGGATGCTGCAAAGGGAGTACGCAACATTATCCTAACAGGGCCTAATGCAGGGGGAAAATCTACGTTCTTGACAGGGATTACTACCAGCTTGCTGCTGAGCCAGACTTTTGGTATTGCACCGGCTAAAGAGGCTGTGATCACTCCCTTTGATAAGATCAACACTTACATCGACATCGCAGATGACATTGCTGCCGGCAAATCCCTCTTCATGGCTGAAGTAGATCGAGCCCAAAAGCATTTACAAATGCTTACGAAGCTCAAAAAGAATGAATTTAGTTTCACCATTTTTGATGAACCTTTTAGTGGTACCAACCCCACCGAGGGGGCAGCAGCCGAATACTCTATTTTAGAATCAATGGCTGACTATACCAATACGCTGAATATTGTAGCTACCCACTACCCCATTGTGATGTTGCTAGAGAAGAATGCACGCAACAAAGGATTCCGTAACTACAAGGTCTACATTACACACAAAAAGGGGCAAAAGAAGATTGGCTATACCTACAAAGTAGTGCCAGGTAAGTCGACCCAGGCCATTGCCATTGATATTCTAGAAGAACAGGGCTATGATACGAAACTATTGAAGCGAGCCCGAGAAATCATCAAGCATCCTGAGAAGTATCAGGCCCAGTTCTAAAAAATTCCCCTCCTGGACGCAGGAGGGGCTAGGGGTGGTCGAACCAGCCAAGAAGAAACTTGCATCAGGATTAGTTTGTAGCTTGGGGCATGAGCAATCCCTAATGATCTTATGCTATCATGAGCCCTTCCCTCCAAGCCTATTTTTCTGACCAGTTGATAGAAGCGGGCTGCGATGAGGTGGGTCGAGGGTGCTTAGCAGGACCCGTGGTAGCTGCTGCTGTCATATTGCCCAAAGATTTTTTTCATCCTCTGCTCAATGATTCTAAGCAACTGACTGCAGCACAGCGCCATACGCTGACGGAAGTGATTGAAAAGAAAGCGCTGGCATGGGCTATTGGACAGGCGAGCCCCGAAGAGATTGATGAGCATAACATTCTCAATGCTTCTTATTTGGCGATGCATCGGGCTATTACCCAGCTCCAGCCTATGCCCGCATTGCTACTCATCGATGGCAATCGCTTCCAACCCTATCCCAACATTCCACACGAGTGTACTGTCAAAGGCGACGCAAAGTTGGCTCCTATTGCGGCAGCCTCTGTTTTGGCCAAGACCTACCGAGATGGATTGATGCATCGTTTGGCTCAAGACTTCCCCGGCTATGGTTGGGAAAGTAATGTAGGATATCCAACAAAAGCTCATCGCCAGGGCATTCAGCAGCAAGGCGTTACATCCCATCATCGAAAGTCTTTTCGACTGCTTCCTGCCTAGCCTTCTCCTGCCCGATCTAAAATCCTAAATACTTCTTTTGCAGGCATTTGCTATTTTTTGTTACCCTGTCTTAGAGGCAAAAGAATCGCCCCATCACGCAATCAAAAAATCATCCAATAATAATGTCTCTTTGGTCTCGGTTTCCCTTTGCACGAATCACCTTGGCGCTGACAGGGGGCATCCTGGTGGCGTATTCTTGCGAAGGATGGGGTTGCTTAGTAGGAATCATATTGGCTGGGCTGCTCTTTATTTATGTCTTGGCAATAATCCTTGTGTCGCCAGCTCAATACCATGCTTGTAGTGCTCTGATAGGACTGTTGGGCCTGGGGGGTGTATTTCTGATGGGCTACTTGCGCTTTGAGGCTAGCGAAGTACGTCGTGCTCCCGATCATCTGATGCAGCTGAATGCCTCGGTAGTGGCCTATGAAGCTATTGTATTGGAAGATGCATCGGAGAAATTAAATCGATGCAGTGTAGTGGTTGCTGTTCGGCGAGTCCGGGTACAAGACACCTGGAAACAGGTACAGGGTAAAGTGCGTTTATCTTTTCCCCAAGACACAGCGCCGCAGGCGCGCTATGGTGATGTGCTATTGGTTCGGGGAGCCCCCTCTGTAGTACCATCAGCCAGTAATCCACACGAATTTGACTATGCGGCATTTTTGGGGCTTTCTCAGGTATATCATCAGCACTTTTTAGCAAAAAATGAGATGGCAGTGATAGGGCATCATGCTCCTAATCTCATTCAAGCATGGTCATTTAAAGTCCTGCGTTATTGCCAATCACTATTTTCGCAACATATCCATGGGCCAGCAGCACGCGCAGTGGTGCAGGCGCTCGTCTTGGGCCAAAAGGATGCGCTAACGCCAGCAGTGCGGTCAGCTTATGCAGGAACAGGTACCATGCATGTGCTGGCAGTTTCGGGGCTGCATGTAGGTATCCTCTATTGGCTGGTGAGTCTTCTGCTGGGCTTACTGAGACCATTGCCGTATATGCGGTGGTTATCTCCAGTCCTTTCTGTAGGCGTCCTGTGGTTTTACGCCTTTGTAACGGGCCTTTCGCCTTCGGTACTTCGCGCCACACTGATGTTTACCTTAGTGCTGCTGGCTCCTGTGTTGGCTAGACAGAGCAACATTTATAATACGCTGGCTGCTTCGGCTTTCTTACTGCTTTTCTGGAATCCTCGGTGGCTCTTTTCTGTGAGCTTTCAGCTGTCCTACTTGGCAGTACTAGGCATTGTGTATTTGCAGCCCAAGATATACGGCTCGTTTTCTATACACCATCCATTCTTAAATAGGCTTTGGCTTTGGGCCTCCATTTCGATAGCAGCACAAATAACCACCTTTCCTATCAGTGTATACTACTTTCATCAGTTTCCTACTTATTTTATAGTGGCTAACTGGGTAGTAGTACCTGCTGCATTGCTTATTCTTTGCTTTGGACTATTGGTATTGGGAACAGGTTTTTGGCCTGGTCTCAGTGGGCTAGTAGCTTGGATACTCGAAAAAGTGGTTGAGGGTGTGAATGCCTT
>JBCCWZ010000062.1:0-4254 GCA_039192615.1 Bacteroidota bacterium | reverse complement strand
CTGAAACCTACTGCTTAGAAGGCAGTTGCTCTATCCAGTTGAGCTACGGAACCAAACTAGGGTAGAGAAGTGTAAAGAAGCGGTCCGGACGGGACTCGAACCCGCGACCTCCTGCGTGACAGGCAGGCATTCTAACCAAACTGAACTACCGGACCATCATTAAGTATGGCAACTATTGATTGTCACTATACTAACGAGATTGACAAAATTAGGGGATTGCTGCTGATTTGCAAGGATGTATCTCAATTTATCTTTGGTTGGCTTTCGAACAGCAAGGCTAGGTTAGTGGCTAAATGAAGTTTAATTTTGGGCTGTTAAACCTTGTGCCCATGCTCTTAGAATTCGAAAAACCCATTGCACAGCTAGAAGAAAAGCTTGCTGCTATGAAGGAAAAAGCGACCCAGAAAAAGGCCAGCAGCTTGAATAACGCTATCCAGAAGCTAGAGCAAGAGATCAAGGCACTACAGGTAGCTACCTTCCAAAGCCTGACCCGCTGGCAGCGCGTCCAGCTATCGCGTCATACGGAGCGCCCCTATACGCTGGACTATATCCACCACATGACCGAGGGGTTCGTGGCCCTGCATGGCGACCGGACTAGGGGCGATGACCAGGCGATGGTAGGGGGGCTAGGCCAGGTCGCTGGCGAAACCATTATGTTTATTGGGCACCAGAAAGGGAGAAATACCAAGGAGCGGCAAATGCGCAACTTTGGTATGGCTAATCCAGAAGGCTACCGAAAAGCCATACGGCTTATGAAGTTGGCAGAGAAATTTAACAAGCCGATTGTTACCCTTATCGACACCCCGGGTGCTTATCCAGGGTTAGAAGCAGAAGAAAACGGACAAGCAGAGGCTATTGCTCACAACATCCAAGCTATGTTTGGACTTCGGGTACCCGTTATCTGCATCGTGATTGGTGAAGGGGCCTCTGGCGGAGCCCTGGGCATTGCCATAGGCGACCGAGTGCTGATGCTCGAAAACACTTGGTACTCCGTCATCTCCCCAGAGTCATGCTCTTCTATCCTATGGAAAAGCTGGGACTACAAAGAGCAGGCTGCTGAGGTGCTTAAGTTGACGGCCAAAGACATGTTAGCTAATCAGCTCATCGACGGCATTATCCCAGAGCCTTTAGGTGGGGCCCATAGAGACCTCCCCGGAATAGCAGAGACAGTCAAAAAAGAGATCCTGAAGCAACTCAAAGTACTTCGTAAGCTTTCGCCTGAACAACGCATGGAGCAACGCATGGACAAATTCTGTAAGATGGGGGTCGTAGTTGAGTCGCACCAAAGCTAGTCGACCACTAACTCCTCCAAAACTGCTGCCAGCTCATCAAACTCTTTATAACCTGGCTTTGTCTCCATGCCTCCCTGCAACGCAATCCCCTTCAAAGGAGTAGCTAAAAGCTGAGGCAGGGTAGCCGGCGTAATGTGATAACCTTGTAGAATAGGAAAGTCGTGTGCCAAGCGATAGATCGTGGGTTGTAGTGCCCCTAATGCTACCTCCTGAGTCGCTTCAATCAAAAAATATTGCACATAAGGCGCATAAGCTTCCATTTGGGTTTGCAACGATGCCAACGTTTCGTGGCCTTGTAGCCGTAAGCGAATGAGCATAGGCACCCCCCAATCCTCTCCGCTGGGCGGCTTTACCCAATCGTCCAACTGCAGGTAATCCAGGGGATACTGGGTGAGCGTTTTATGAATGACTGCTGGATCGGTGGTGCTCAGCTCTCCCACCAGGGCGACCCCTTGGATCCATTGAGTGATGGCTTCGAATTGCTCAGGGCTGAGATAATGAGGGTGCGTTGGATCTAGCGGAAAGCCCATCATGGCTACCCCCATGCCAGCTCCGTACCGAGCATCGCTCAGGTTGTTGATAGCACTCATTTTGACGAGGGTTCTAAGAGACACGATGATGAAAAATTATGAGTTATTAATGATGACTGGTAGAGTTATGTTTAACAAGGTAGACATCCTCGGTGCATGCTAAAGTAAGTATATTTGGGGCACCCAAACAGACAAAAAAGTAATAATGAGTACCAAAGGGCGTGTATTAGTAGCCATGAGTGGGGGCATCGATAGTTCTGTAGCAGCCGTGATGTTGCATGAGCAGGGCTATGAGGTGGTGGGGCTGACGATGAAGACATGGGACTATGCCAATAGTGGGGGTAGCAAGAAGGAGACGGGTTGCTGTAGCTTAGACTCGATTAATGACGCCCGCAATATTGCGGTTGATTTGGGGTTTCCGCATTTGATCTTGGACATCCGAGAGGAATTTGGCGACTATGTGATCAACCATTTTACGTCAGAATACTTGGCAGGTAGAACCCCCAATCCTTGTGTACTGTGTAATACTCATATCAAGTGGGATGCTTTGCTACGGCGGGCTGACAAGCTGAATTGCGATTACATTGCTACGGGCCATTACGCCCAGGTACGGCAAGAAAATGGCCGCTACATCATCTCGAAGGGAAAAGACCTGAACAAAGACCAATCGTATGCGCTTTGGGGGGTTTCGCAGGACAGCCTAAGCAGAACAATGCTGCCGTTGGGTCAGCTGACCAAGCCAGAAATTCGGGACATGGCCCGAGAAAGAGGGTTTAAAGATCTATTGAATAAGCCAGAGTCTTACGAAATCTGTTTTGTGCCTGATAATGACTACCGAGGCTTTCTCAAGCGGCGGGTAGATGGCCTTGAAGCGGCTGTAAAAGGAGGGGAGTTTGTGTTGGAAGACGGAACCGTCGTAGGCCAGCATGAGGGCTATCCTTTTTACACCGTAGGCCAGCGAAAAGGCCTAGGCATTGCCTTGGGCTATCCCGTTTACGTCACTGAAATACGCCGAGAGAAGAACCAGGTGGTGCTCGGTACGTTTGATGAGCTGGCGCGGGATGGCATGTATGTGAGCAAGCTGACTATGAGTAAGTACCCTGACTTGCAGGGGAAGAAACTCGATACGATTACTAAGGTACGCTACAACGATCCTGGCACGCCGGCGGTGATTGAGCAAGATGGCGATAAGATGAAGGTATTTTTTGGTAAAGGCGTGCATGCCGTGGCCCCAGGTCAAGCTGCTGTTTTTTATGAAGGGGAAGACGTGATTGGCGGCGGGTGGATTACCCGTTCCTTTCACCAAAACCTGGCCATCAAAGCTGCCAAGGCCAGCCAACAAGCTCAATAAATCATGCAAAAGTCATTTTTGGACTATCTCCAGGCCGTCCTATGGTTTGTGCTGAGCCTCGTAGTCAGCTGTGGCAACGATGCTATCACAAAGTACACAGGAGCTTCTATGAGCCCCTGGCAAGTCGCTTTTTTTCGATGCTTGTTTGGGACGGCATCTTTGCTTCCGTTCATGGTGTACCACGGCTCTGTGTCTTTTGTCACCTATAGGCCCTGGCTGCATGTACTACGCGGCGGACTGCTGTTTGCGGCCATTAGCCTGTGGAGTCACGGTGTTAAGGCTGCCCCTATCACCACTGCCACACTCATGAGTTTTACCGTGCCCATTTTTGTACTTCTCTTGGCGCCGCTCTTTTTGCAAGAACGGGTTACGAGGCCCATGTGGCTCGCTACGCTTCTCGGCTTTGGGGGCATTGTGCTGGTCTTACAGCCTAGCTACGGGTCTTTTCACAGTGCTGCCCTCTATCTTGTCCTAGCTGCCTTCTTGTTTGGTCTGCTCGATGTGGTCAACAAAAAGTATGTGACTCAAGAACCGATGCTGTGCATGCTTTTTTACTCTAACCTGGTGGCTGCACTATGCTTGGCCTGGCCAGCACTCTCTACCAGCAGTATGCCTAGTCCACATGCACTCGAGTGGCTGTTGGTGCTGGGTGTAGGCAGCAACCTGATCCTGTACTTCTTGCTCCGAGCATTCACCCTGGCCAGTGCCTCGGCACTAGCACCCTTTCGCTACCTGGAGCTACTTATTTCTATGGGAGCGGGCTATGTATTTTTTCAGGAACTGCCTACGGTCCATAGCTACCTAGGCGCCGCCATTATCATCCCCATTACCTTACTGATTGTGTATGCACAGCACCAAAAGATGGAATGAAATTATTGATTTGATGGTTTGTAGATTGGGTAAAATTGCTCAATCTACATTTAGGTAACTTGCTCCCACTATGAACTGTGCTTAAAGACTATTAAGCATTAAAATAATGTACGCTAAGGATTTATAGTTCTCTGCCTCTGTTAAGGGCTATTGCGCAAGCATCTTATAGACTGTAGAGCGGCCAATACTCAGTTGTTTAGCAATAACTGAG
>JBCCWZ010000061.1:0-4301 GCA_039192615.1 Bacteroidota bacterium | reverse complement strand
CCCGGCCTTACCATCTTTCTGAAGCGACATTCGTCAATGGCCAAAAAATAAGTCAAATAATTTTCAGGGTCTGGCACGGTACTGAGCGCTAAAATGCCCCCTGTTTGGGCGAGCGCCTCTAATTGTAGTACACCTGGCATAACGGGCTCTCCTGGAAAGTGTCCCTGAAAAAAAGGCTCGTTGATCGTTACATTTTTCACCCCCGTCACCTTTTGTTCATCCAAATGGATAATTTTGTCTACCATTTGAAAAGGATACCGATGCGGCAGCATGCCTGTAATTTGCTTGATATCTTTTACAGGAGGAGCAGTGGGGTCATACAGCGGTACTTGATAAGCTTTTTCTTTGGCCATGGTGAATGAGGGGTTAAAAATTAATCCGGTGAACCTGTCTATGATGCTACTATCTGCATGGATTTACGGAATCAAATTGTCCTCAAAATTAGTATTTTTTACGGCTCTAGCCATGCACTAGCAGCCCTATTACCTATCTATGGATTCTAATAGCCTTACTTTGTACAGTACCCTAGACAAGCTGCCAACCATCGCCCAGCAGTTGTTGCAGTATGCTCGAGAGCAAAAAATATGGCTCTTTGATGGAGAAATGGGCGCAGGAAAAACTACACTGATCAAAGCATTGTGCGCCCAGCTGGGAGTGCAAGACATAGTCAATAGCCCTACGTTCTCCTTGGTGCATGAGTATGCTACCGCAGCAGGGGTGCCTGTCTATCACTTTGACTTTTACCGAATCCAGCACGAAGAGGAAGCCCTAGCGCTCGACTGCCTGGCTTATTTTGAGAGTGATCATTATTGCTTTATTGAATGGCCGACTAGAATACCTAGCTTAATTCCGCCAGCACACTGCCAACTAGATCTTGCTGTTATGGCTGCTAATCAGCGGCGGCTACACGTGAAGCTCCAAGGAGTGTAGGGCTAGGAATGTTTAAAATATGGATGAGATGGTAAGTGAGGAGATAACTTGTAACCCACTAAAAAGTTGCTTAAAATTGCATCCTCTATTGATAATTTCCTGTAAGCCATGAAAAGAACATACCAACCCTCTAATAGAAAGCGCCGCAACAAACACGGCTTTCGCGAAAGAATGGCTTCTGCCAACGGAAGGTCTGTACTGGCTAGAAGAAGAGCCAAAGGCAGAGCCAAATTGTCTGTCTCTGATGAACCTCGGCATAAGCAATAAAACTACCGCTATATTTATTTTCTAACTCCGCCTACGTGGCCTAGTTGTTGACCGATTACTAGCCGAGCAACTTTTACAAGAGATGAGCGCCTGAAAAGTAGAAAGCGCATCGAAAAGCTTTTCGAAAAAGGCAAGGCACTGAATCTCCCCCCCTTGCGCATGGTATACCTGCCGTGCAGCACACTCACCCACCACCAAGTGCTCTTTGCTGTATCCAGTAAAAGGTGCAAGCATGCCGTCACCAGAAATAAGATCAAGCGAAGAATGCGCGAAGCCTATCGGCGCCACAAGCACCAGCTCCTTCCTTCCCAAGGCGTTCACTTTTTGATAGGCTATATCTATATTGGCCCCCCTGAACCGTGTGCCTTCAAGGTGATTCAAGAAAAGCTTATCGCCTCGCTCCAGCACCTCAGCCACCTTCACATAGCCAACCATGATGACTCTCTCTAAGCGTAAGTGGCGCTACCCCATCTTCCTCTCGTTGCTACTCGTGGGGCTCATTGCAGCTAGCCAGCTGCAAGACAAGTACTTTAAACTCAACAAAAACCTGGAAATTTTTGTTGGCATCCTCAAGGAGCTGGATCTCTACTATGTAGAGGACATCAACCCCGACGTCATCGTCAAAATAGGTATTGATGCTATGCTAGGGGCACTAGATCCTTACACGAGCTTTCTCCCTGAAGAAGACCTAGAGAATTTTAAAACCTTTACTACAGGAGAATATGGCGGTATTGGGGCCATTATCGGCACTAGAAAAGGTAAAAACATGGTCATGATGCTCTACAAAGACTGTCCTGCCCATCAAGGAGGGTTGCGGGTAGGAGACGAAATTGTCCAGATTAATGGCGAGGAGATGAAGGACAAGCCACTACCCCATATCAGCAGTTTGCTGAAAGGTATGCCTGGCACTTCTGTACAAGTTGCTGTGGCTAGGTATGGTATCAAGAAGCCTGTAGAGGTTACCCTTACCCGAGAGCAAGTGACGCTGAAAAATGTGCCTTACTACGGTCAGCTACAGCCCGGCATCGGCTACATTAGGCTGGCTAACTTTGCCATGCATGCTACAGACGAGGTAAGAGCTGCTTTAGAAAGTTTAAAAGAGAGCGGCGTCCAAACGCTCATCTTAGACTTGCGCGGTAATCCAGGCGGTATCCTAGAAGAAGCCATCGGCGTTGTGAACCTTTTCATAGACCAAGACCTGCCGGTAGTAGCCACCAAGAGCAAAGTCGCTGCCTTGACCAAGTCCTATCCTACTACACAACCTGCATATGACAAGGCGATGCCTGTCATTGCCCTCATCGATCAAAAAAGTGCCTCAGCAGCTGAGATTGTGGCCGGTGTGCTCCAGGATTACGACCGGGGCGTACTCATAGGCAAAAGTACCTTTGGTAAGGGCCTTGTACAGACTACCAGGCCTTTGAGCTACAACACCCAGCTGAAGCTTACTACCTCTAAGTACTACATTCCGAGTGGCAGGAGCATTCAAAAGATTGACTACAGCCGCCAGCGCCAAGAAAAAGTCATTGAAGAAACAGCCGAAGTCCCTAAAAAAGTATTCAAGACAAAAGCTGGCAGAAAAGTATATGACGGCAACGGTATTGCGCCAGACATTGAAGCAGAAAAATTAAGCGTAGCCCCCATCACGCTCAGCCTCTTGGAGAAGGGCTTGATTTTTGACTATGCAGTAGTTTTTCAAGTGCAGCATGCCCATATCCAGTCGGCGAAAGATTTTGTGCTCTCCAATAAGGAGTATGAGCGTTTTGTAGCTTGGCTTAAGGACAAGGATTATGCCTATACGATTGAACCTCGCATTGAACAGCTGCTACAACAAGCACAAGGCGAAGCCTATACAGCGGATATTCAAAAGCAGATTACCTCCTTAAAAAACCAAGTACAGCGTCAAAAAGCAGCAGACCTACAAAAGTTCAAGGCAGAAATTAAACTCCTGCTTCAGGAAGCCATCATTATGGGCTACTACTTCCAAGAAGGCGCTATAGAAGCCATGTTGCCGCATGACCAGGCCGTGCAAAAGGCATGTGCCCTTTTCAAGGATATGCCTCAGTACGATCAGCTTCTCAAAGCCACGATGTAGCTATCAGTTATGAAGGTAGACCAGAAACCCCAGTTGTCCTGAGTTTATAACTCAGGACAACAAAATGCTTGCAACCCGATCACTTATCATTCATAACTAATAATTCATAACTCATCATTCAGGATGTCTCTGATCCTCAGCATCGAAACTGCCACCGAAGCGTGTTCTGTAGCACTCCATACCGAAGCACAGCTGATTGCCACCCAGACCCTACACGTAGCGAAGTCGCATGCCGAATCGTTGCTCCTGACTATTGAGCATCTGTTAGCTATTAGCCCTTACGAAAAAGAAGAATTAGCTGCCGTGGCTGTTTCTAGTGGCCCGGGTTCTTACACAGGCTTACGTATTGGGACGTCGACTGCGAAAGGACTCTGCTACGCCCTCGGTATTCCCCTGATCGCTGTGAATACATTAGAAGCTATGGCGCACGGTATGCAGCCTTATAACACGAACCAAGCCCTGCTTTGTCCTATGATTGATGCCCGGCGGATGGAAGTGTATTGCTTGCTTACCGATGCCCAAGGAAAGCTGCTGGAGGCTGCGCATCCACAGGTGATTGATCAAGACAGCTTCCAGTCATGGCTTCAAGAGCAACCCATCCTCTTTTTTGGCAATGGTGCTGAAAAGTGTAAGCCCCTTTTGGGTGCCCATCCTCATGCCTGCTTCATCGACCATATCCATCCTACCGCCCAGCATATCGGTGCTTTGGCCTATGTCAAGTTTCAGCAAGCTGCTTTTGAAAATTCACCCATTGCCCGAGGGCTTCTGACTCAATCTGGAGGATGGTTTTCAACTTGGAAGCGACATTACTCTGCAATGAAGAACGGGACTTCACGACCGTCCAAACTGATAGCGTAACCAGAAGGGCAATTGCACAAGCCACGCAAACAAAATTCACCCAGAATGGGAGCTTCGAAAACGGGCTTACCCCCGATCGATGGATTTCAATTTGATTGTCTTGCATTGATAGTTGAAGGTTGAAATCCGCGGGAAGCCTGTTGGTCATGATGTT
>JBCCWZ010000060.1:0-4370 GCA_039192615.1 Bacteroidota bacterium | reverse complement strand
GTGGATTTAGTGACGCACTTGCAGAGTATCCCAGGGAGTATGTACAAGATCAAGCTTTCGGCTGAGGAGAACCTAAAGATGCTAGGCAACTCAGAGAACAAGCGGGGATTGTATGTGAAGTTGGCTGATAGGATGCATAATATACGCACGATTCATGGGCATAGAGACCTAGCCAAGCGACGGCTCGTTGCGCAAGAAACGCTAGACTTCTTCGTGCCCCTGGCCGAAAAGCTAGGCTTGCAAAAAGCTATTGAGGAGTTTGAAAAGCGTTGCCTAGAGGTTTTGAATCAAGAAGTGTAGCGCCCCCTACTGGGCGTAGTTTGTAACTACGATCCAAAATATTAGGAGTAATTTTTATCAATGTTTTAAAAAGGTATTGTGTTGCTATCGAGGTGTAGTTGCAAACCACACCTCGTGAGGTTATCCCCAATATCCGCTAAGCTTATCAATAAATGACTACATCGGGTCTACATCAAAGAGGAGCTTGACGGCTTTGAAAGTTCGGTCTGACAACATACGCTGGCCAGCTTGTTGGAGAGTCTTTTTAGTAGTGACAAGCCGCTCCTCTGTATCTTTCTTGATCTTCACCCATATATCCATCAAATACTTATTCTTCACCTTCGCAATCAATGGTGTTTGAGGCCCCAACACCCCTTGCCCGAGTTGTACTTTGAGATCATCAGCAAGCGTCTTAGCCGCTGCCTGCACCACATCTCTGTCCGCATGCTTGAGAATAATCCGCACCAGCCGTACATAGGGTGGATAAAGAAACTGCTGGCGCTCTGCCAGCTCTCTGCGGTACATCTGTACATAATCTTGCTGTACAATATCTCGCAAAACAGGGTGCTTTGGATTGTTCGTTTGAATAATCACCCGGCCCTGTTGGGCCCTTCTGCCTGCCCGTCCACTCACTTGCGTCAAAAGCTGAAAACATCGCTCGTTCGCCCGGAAATCAGGAAAATAAAGCAACCGATCCACATCCAGCACCCCCACCAGCGTCACCTGGCCAAAGTCCAATCCCTTAGTAATCATCTGCGTCCCCACCAAAATATCGGTCTTGCCCTGTTCTAGCCCCTCAATCAGCCGATCATAGCTATACTTCCCGCGGGTAGTGTCCAAATCCATGCGCTGGACATACTTTTCGGGGAAGAACAACTGCAACGTCTCTTCCAGTTTTTCAGTACCAGCCCCTACATTTTTCAGCGCATGCGATCCACACACCTGGCAGGCAGGGGGTAAGGGCGTGTGATAGCCACAGTAATGACAGCTCAAGCGATTGCTGAACTGATGGTAGGTCAGGCTGACGGCGCACTGGGTACACATGGGCACCCAAGTACAGTGTTCGCAAGCAATATAGGGCGCATATCCCCTTCGGTTTTGGAAGATGATGGCCTGCTCCTGCTGGTCTAACGTTTGCTGTAAAGCCCCCAGTAACATCTTTGAAAAACCTTCCCGCAAGGTCTTTCGTTCCCGCTCTATACGTACGTCAGCCAGCACAATCGTTGGCAAAGTAGCCTCTCCAAACCGCTCCTGTAAAGTTACCAAGCCATATTTACCCGTTTGCGAATTGTAGTAGCTCTCTATAGCAGGCGTAGCAGAGCCTAGCAACACTTTGGCGTGATGGTACTGCGCCAAGACTAACGCAGCATCCCGCGCATGATAGCGTGGCATAGCATCTCCTTGCTTATACGAAGTTTCGTGCTCCTCATCCACAACCACCAAGCTTAAATGATCAAAAGGCAAGAAGAGGGCAGAACGTGTGCCCAGCACAAAGGAGCACTTACCTTGTAACACATTGTGCCAGACTTCCACCCGTTCGTTGTCAGAATATCTAGAATGATAGACCCCTACTTGGTCTCCAAAAATCTTTTTCAGGCGCCTCACCAGCTGCGTGGTCAGGGCAATCTCAGGAAGTAGGTACAACACTTGACCGCCGCTGTGGAGTGCTGCCTGGATCAGATGGCTGTAGATTTCCGTTTTACCGCTTGCCGTAACGCCATGTAGAAGTACCGTCTCTTTCTCCTGAAACTGGTGGTGGATAGCTTCTAGGGCTGTGCTTTGGGCAGGACTGAGTTGGGGTAGCTCCTCAGGAGCGTTTGAAGAATGACTAAAGCGTGGTACAATGACTTCCTCTTCGATAAAGATTTGCTTCTTGATCAGCGTTTGGAGCGAAGAGGTCGAAATATCTGCTTGCATGAGCGTCTGCTTGTCCATGCTATAATCTTCCAGCTGCGCTGCTTGATGGACTGGCACTTGGGCAACATACTTGAGCAATACGTCGAGCTGCTTGCTATGCTTTTCAAGCTGGGTAAACAACCCCTGTAGCGCAGTTGGGTTGTGCGTATAAGCCTCACTGAGCCGTACCCGTTTGACCTTCTTGGGCACATATTTCTCTTTGACTTCCTCAAACAAAAGCACAGCCTGTTTCTTGAGCAGCGTTTTGACAAGTTGATGAATGCTTTTTTGGCCTACTACCGTTGCTGCCTCGGCATACGTGAGGTCTGGGCGCTTTTGCAAAGCCACTATCAGTAGCCGCTCTTTGTCAGTAAAGTCACTAGTAGCCAAATCGCACTCAGGATGAAGTTGAATTTTGGATTGACTGCTGAGTCGTAACCCATTGGGCAAGGCTGCCAACATCACCTCGCCCACGGTACATAAATAGTAGCCAGCCAGCCACTGAAAAAAACGAAGTTGTATCCGGTTGACAATCGGTGCATCATCCAGCACATCAATGATTGCCTTGGTGGGGTAGCTAGGTGGCTGGCTATGGCGTTTGACTACTAGCCCGGTGAGGATTTTTTGGGGGCCTAACGGTACAATGACTCTGCTGCCGCTAGTGATGAGATCGCTAAATTCCGCTGGAACGCGGTAAGTCAGCAATTTAGGAAGAGGGAGGGGTAGGATGAGGGCGGCGAAGGGAGCCTGCTGCTCGGAGTGGGAGGAAGGTATGCTAGACAAGGAGCTCATGGATTAGGGCTAGGGCCACGAATGTTTTTGAAATATTAATCATACTACCCAGCTGGTTCAAGCGTCCTCGCTTGGATCATTTTCAGCTCCTATTACACTTCTAGAAAGTCATCTTACTAAGCCGTAGCCAGCCCATCGAGCTTTTGATCAAAAGTAAGGATAGGGTGTTGGGTCAGTTTGGCCTTGGCTAACAACAAACAGTCGACTATATGGAGTTGATGCTTACGATAATAGGCTAATGCGAGTGCCAATACCTCTTTTTCTCCGCTGAGTCCTTTGTAAGCTAGCAACGCTGTTAATATCTGAACTATTTTATCTTTCGGCACCTTGTAGAAGGAGGAAAGGACAAATACCACTTCAGTAAATACAGTCTGCTCTATAAGCAGTTTTATCTGCCCTGATTTAGCTTGTTCGAATACCTCCCTAGTTTTAGCCAGCATGGCCGGGTTATCGCCAAGCAAGTAGCGGAGAATAAAATTGGTATCACAAAGATATGTCATTGCCCTCCCTTTCATGGCTGGCTACACGCATACTATCATGCCAAGCCTGCGCTCTAATAGCTTCAAAAGTCAAGGGCGTCTCTTGCTGATAGGCAGCTAACGAGCCCCCTAGGTCCCGAATAGGAGAAATAAGCACCTGGTCATGCTCATTAATCGCTAGGGATATGACATCGGATTGTAGTATATCACGTACTTTTTTTGGCAAGACTATCTGGCCTCGGCTAGAAATCGATAAGGTATTTACGTACATGGTTACTAAGGTAAGTAGTTTGACTAAAAGTAATAAACTATTCCTAAAGTAAGTCATAAAAATTACTCACTGTAGCTTTAAATTTTACCTCCGTTAGGGTTGTTCAGCAAGTTCTTTAATATATATCAGCACATTCCTTGGTTATTAAGGCCCCCATCCATCAATGCACATAATAGGCTTTTATACGTTTTGTGCATTTTATATTGTAAGTAATCAATGCTCATTATAGATTTAATGCCCACTTGTGCATTAACATTATGGCATCGCAAACATTTATTGGTAGGAAAAAAGAGCTTGCTCAGCTTCAAATATTACATAACAAACAAATCGCCAGCCTCGTGGTGGTCAAAGGAAGGAGAAGAATAGGAAAAAGTCGCCTAATTACTGAATTCGCTTCTCAAAACAAACGCAGTAAGCTATGGAGCTTTGCGGGGTTAGCACCGCAAGAAGGCATGGATGCTCAAAGCCAAAGAGATCACTTTGCCAGACAACTGGCGCTGTTACGAAAAGTGCCTCCATTTACTTTCCAGGACTGGAGTGATGCACTGCAGCATCTGGCACTGCATTTGCGCGCCAGCGACATTGTTTTGTTAGATGAGATTTCTTGGATGGGGGACAAAGATCCAAGTTTTATCCCCAAACTCAAAGCTTGG
>JBCCWZ010000059.1:0-4850 GCA_039192615.1 Bacteroidota bacterium | reverse complement strand
GGCACCCATCAAGCGGGGGTTTGTTAAGATGCAGTGTCGCGCTTTTGTAGGCCAGGAGCTCACCTGTGAGGCGACTATGATGGCCCAGATTACCAAAGAGTAGCTAGCGAGCTGAGTACACATCTTTCTCAAAGCTTATTCTTTGTTGAACCATTTTTAGTATGAATGCATACCTTTTTCCCGGACAAGGCGCCCAGTTTCCAGGTATGGGCAAAGATTTGTATAACAGTAGCCCCCAAGCCCGCGCACTTTTTGAGAAGGCTAATGATCATTTAGGATTCCGCATTACGGATATAATGTTTGAGGGGACACCCGAGGAGCTTCAGCAAACGCAGGTGACCCAGCCAGCTATCTTTTTACACTCGGTAGTCTTGGCCAAAACAGCGCCGCACTTTCAGCCCGCTATGGTGGCGGGCCACTCTTTGGGCGAGCTCTCGGCTTTGGTGGCTTGCCAGGTCTTGACTTTTGAAGCGGGGCTCCAGTTGGTAGCACAAAGAGCCCAGGCCATGCAAGCCGCGTGTGAACTTGCAACAGGAAGTATGGCGGCTATTTTGGGACTGCGTGATGATATAGTGGAAAAAGTGTGTGAATCAATTGATGCGCTGGTGGGGCCGGCTAACTATAATTGCCCTGGCCAGCTGGTCATTTCAGGTACTGAACACGGCGTTACATTGGCTTGTGAGGCGCTTAAAGCTGCTGGTGCTAAGCGGGCCATCATGCTACCTGTAGGCGGCGGCTTTCACTCTCCACTCATGGAGCCTGCCCAAGAACAACTGGCGCAAGCCATTGCCCAAGTCCAGTTTCAACCCGGCATATGCCCTATCTACCAAAACGTTACTGCGGCTCCTGTCGTAGATCCTGAGGTCATTCAAGCCAACCTTATCCAGCAGCTCACGGCTCCTGTACGATGGACGCAGACCATCCAACAAATGATCCAAGCCGGTGCCCAGCATTTCATAGAATGTGGCCCTGGACAGGTATTGCAGGGGTTAGTGAAAAAGATTGATGCAACAGTAGCAACCAGTGCCATCAGTTAGCGAGGGGAGCAGCCCAGTCAGGCAGTGGCGTGGTAACCAGGATCGGGGAGGGATAGATGAACTTGTCCACTTCAAACCCATTTTCTTGGGCTATTTTCAGGTATTTTGCTAACTCTTTTTTCTCAAGTACTGGCTTCCGAGCCAAAATCAAGCAATAGTCTCGACTCTCACCGCACACCATTGCTACCGAATAGTCTGGCTCAAGGTGAAACACCACATAGCTGCCATAAATATGGCCAATGAGAGAAAATTTAATGAAAGCGATTTTTAAGTGTCCTATTTGCTTATCTGATACCAACTTGGCTTTGCCAACAAGTACCTTGCGCTTCCCTGTACGGTCAAAGCCTACATGATCTACTCGAACAGTCTCATCCTTTTGTAGGCTATAAATAGCCGTCACTTGCTGGATTCCGCGTTCAAACCGATGATTGAGCCGCGCTATCTCATACCAGCGCCCCATATATCGGTGGAGGTCAAAATTGGACACAGGCTGTATCTCATCAGGGATATTGAGCCAGCAGCCTTGCAAACAGCTCATCAGGACTACAATGATTCCAAGGATAGATGGATGAAGGGGTGAATTCTGGCGCATAGGGCAGTAGGTTGAAAGGGTTAATACCTAACAATAAAACCAAAGAGGAATAGAAGGTCAAATATCGCCCGTACTTTTTGCTGCTTAGCGCCGTTGGAGTCTACATCAACATTCCTCCGTCTATTTGAATTACTTGCCCGGTGATGTAGCTGGAGGCATCAGAAGCCAAAAATAAGGCACAGTTGGCCACATCTGCTGGCAAGCCTACTCGCTGCAAAGGAATTGCTTTTTTCCAGTCCTGCGTAGCCGCTGCCGTCAGGTCTTTGGTCATGGCTGTATCAATAAAGCCAGGGGCAATGGCATTAGACCGCACATTTCTACTCCCTAGCTCTAACGCTACTGACTTGGTAAATCCAATGACGCCTGCCTTAGAAGCCGCATAATTGGCCTGGCCTGCATTCCCCTTGATGCCTACTACGGACGAGATATTGATGATAGAGCCGCTACGTTGTTTGAGGAAAGTCTTGGTAGCTGCCTTGACGGTGTTGAAGCACGACTTCAGGTTGACCCTTATTACCTCATCCCAAGCCGGCTCGTCCATGCGCAGTAAAAGGTTATCTCTGGTAATGCCCGCATTGTTGACCAAGATGTCTAGTTGGCCAAACTCATCGACCACGTCTTGTACAAGGGTATCTACCGCAGCGAAATCAGCGGCATCAGAGCGATAAACACTGACCTTCCCCCCTAGCGCCCGCAGCTCCTTAGCCAATGCCTGGCCTTGCTCATCACTGGAAAGGTGGGTAAACACAACGTTAGCCCCCTCGGCAGCAAATTTGGTGGCAATCGCATGGCCAATGCCTCGAGAAGCACCGGTAATGAGCGCTGTTTTACCTTGTAATTGTTTCATGGTCGGATTGATTTATAGAAATAAAATAAGCCCCTCTGGCAGTAGGGGTATCTAAAATTAGGCAATGAGATCAAAGATAGTATAAAAATAACAGCCCTGTGCAGGATTTTGAGGTGCTAGGGGTACAACTTTTTTTGTAGGGCTGCAGGGGTTAGATTTGCGCTACTAATAAGGGCTTGGCAAAAGGCGTGAGGGAGGTGTCATAGGATTACAGGAGCTAAATCGACTTTGTTTATGACTACACAATACGACTTGATGATCATTGGCAGTGGGCCTGGAGGTTATGTAGCGGCGATTAGGGCTGCCCAACTAGGCATGAAGGTGGCTGTCGTAGAAAAAGAATCGTTAGGCGGGGTATGCCTGAACTGGGGCTGTATTCCTACCAAGGCGTTGCTCAAGAGCGCCCAAGTATTTAAGTACATCCAACACGCTGTTGATTACGGCATTCAAGTGCAAGACGCCCAACCCAACTTTGAGGCCATGGTCAAGCGCAGTCGAGGAGCAGCCGCCAGCATGAGCAAAGGCATTCATTTTCTCTTGAAAAAAAACAAGATCGATGTGCTAGAAGGCACTGGAAAGTTAGGCAAAGACCGCACTGTTGCCGTAGCCGATGTGCAAGGAAAAACCACTTTCTACCAAGCCCAGCACATTATCATTGCCACTGGGGGTAGAAGCAGAGAGCTCCCGCAGCTGCCTATCGACCACCAAAAAGTGATCGGATACCGAGAAGCCATGGTCCTCAACCAACAACCCAAGTCGATGGTCGTAGTAGGAGCTGGCGCCATTGGCGTAGAGTTTGCCTATTTCTATAATGCTATTGGCACCAACGTGACGCTCGTCGAGTACATGCCGCGCCTCTTGCCGCTGGAGGATGAAGATATATCCAAAGAACTCGCCAAGTCTTTTGCCAAAGCAGGCATCCAAGTACACACCCGCACAGAAGTGACCAGCGTGGATACCCAAGGCCCGCAGTGTCAGGTACAGCTCAAAACCCCAGCAGGTACCCAAACCCTTGACTGTGACGTCGTACTTTCTGCAGTAGGCGTTGTAGCCAATATAGAAGGTATTGGCCTTGAAGATGTAGGCGTAGCTACCGACGAGGGCAAGGTGGTAGTGGATGATTTTTACCAAACCAATGTGCCGGGTGTCTATGCCATTGGCGATGTAGTGAAAGGCCCAGCCCTAGCCCATGTAGCTTCTGCTGAGGGCATCATCTGTGTAGAGCAAATAGCCGGCTTGCACCCGGAACCACTCAACTACCACAATCTACCGGCCTGCACCTATAGCCAGCCAGAAGTAGCCTCGGTAGGCTATACCGAGAAAGCAGCCCAAGAAGCTGGTTATCAGATAAAAGTAGGCAAATTCCCTTTTTCTGTTTCTGGCAAAGCCAACGCAGCCGGAGCCAAAGAGGGCTTTGTCAAGGTGATTTTTGATGCGCAATATGGCGAATGGCTGGGAGCGCATATGATTGGGGCTAATGTAACGGAGATGATTGCAGAGGTAGTGGCTGCCAGAAAGCTGGAAACGACGGCCCACGAGATCATCAAAACCGTACACCCCCACCCTACCATGTCTGAAGCCATCATGGAAGCTGCTGCTGCTGCTTATGACGAGGTGATCCACCTGTAGTAGTTATGAGTTATCAGTGATGAATGATGAAGGGACGCATGCCTGCATAAAAATACCCTTCCTTTGTCATGCTCGCGAAGCTTGTCCCTGGCTTGACCAGGGAGCAGGCATCCACCAGGTTAGAAAAGCTCATGAGGCAAGTAAGCCAGCAATGATTTTAGGTAGTCTAGATTCCCGTCTTCACAGGGATGACAATTTTGGGTGCTATACCCCGCTATCTGAGTTACCAACTCAGGGTACTACTTTGTAGCTCAGGCTACTGGCCCCTGCATAGGCACTTCGATCAGCAATACGTCACAGAGTTCCACACCCTGCAAAGCCAGCTGGTTCACCTCCTCTATCCCTATAGCATCCCTCCTATTCAACACCTCTCCTTCTACCTTGACTTGGCCTTCCATGACAAAAATGTAAACGCCATGGTCAGAGGATTGTAGGGGGTAGTTCACCACTTTGCCAGGCTCCAAGCTAGTTCGGGCAATGACGGCCTGTTGGTTGATCCATAGCTTACCGCCTTGCTGCTGAGAGGTTACCAATGGGGCAACCTGGTTGTGCCAAGTTGAAGGGTCAAAAGTGTATTGGGCATACCGTGGGGACACGGCTTGGGCTTGCGGCAGTATCCAGATTTGTAGGAGATTAACGGGTTCATCCGCAGAATTATTGTGTTCTGAATGGACAATGCCCGTGCCTGCAGACATAACCTGGACGTCGTTAGGGCGGATGACACTTTTGTGCCCCTGGTCATCGC
>JBCCWZ010000058.1:0-4997 GCA_039192615.1 Bacteroidota bacterium | reverse complement strand
TATATTTTAAAATTTATAAGGAATTTTTTCTGCTTTAGATGTTGGGGAATTAAGTGAAAGATGAGACGATCATGACCAAAGCATCCCTCCGAGAAAAATATCTAGCCCGCCGCCAGTCGCTGGATGAAGAGAACTATCAGCAAAAAAGCCAGCAGATAGAAAAACATTTTTTCCAACAGTTCAATCTAGCACACTATTCATACGTTCATATTTACCTAGCTATGGCCGAACGCCGGGAGGTAGCTACCTGGGGCATTATCCAAACCCTCTTCTCCAAGTACCCTGAAGTGGTGGTAGCGGCTCCTCAACTCGTGGGACAGCCTACACGTATAGCAAGCCGAATTATCACTCCCGAAAGCACCTTGAAGACACATCCGTGGGGTATACAAGAGCCCACAGAAGGCAAGTCTATAGTCGCCACCTCCTTTGATATGGTCATCCTACCTGTGATTGCATTTGACTTGCAAGGCTATCGCGTGGGGTATGGCAAAGGCCATTATGATCGATTTCTAGCCCAGTGCAGACCAGATGTCACTAAAGTGGGGCTCTGTTTTGAAACGCCTGTACCTACCATCACCGATCTTCATGCATACGATGTGCCGATGGATTACTGTGTAACGCCCCACCAGGTCTGGGTCCAAAGCAAATAGCCCCCTCCTTTAAAAGAAGGGGATTCAGGGGTGGTTGACCGAGGTGGCCTGCATTTGCAACTTAGGACTCTAATAACTGACGCCATGGAATTACTGCATAACCCCTAGCCAAGTATTTAGCTGGACGTCAAAGGAATAAAAGGGAAAGGTGCGCAATTGAATTTTCGTTGTAGATTTGTGCTCTCATGCTACAAATAACATGCTACAGATCACCCACTTAAAAACAGCAGTAGAAGATAAGCCATTGCTCAAAGGCATTGACCTGACAGTACAGCCAGGCGAAGTACATGCCATCATGGGCCCCAATGGAGCCGGAAAAAGTACTTTGGCAGCGGTACTGGCTGGCAAAGAAGGCTATGAAGTAACCGATGGTAGTGTAACATTCCTGGGGAAAGATTTACTAGAACTGGCACCGGAGGAGCGCGCTGCTGCCGGGCTTTTCTTGGCCTTTCAGTATCCCGTGGAAATTCCAGGGGTGAGTACTACCAACTTCCTTAAGACAGCAGTGAATGAGATCAGGAAACAAAAAGGACAGGAACCTTTAGATGCTGTAGCTTTCTTGGCCCTGATGAAAGAGAAGATGCAGTTGGTTAACATAGACCCTAACTTGCTGCGCAGGCCGCTGAATGAGGGCTTCTCGGGTGGCGAAAAAAAACGCAACGAAATCCTACAAATGGCCATGCTAGCACCCAAGCTGGCGATCCTGGATGAGACTGACTCGGGGTTAGACATTGATGCGCTCAAGGTAGTAGCCCACGGGGTCAACCAGCTGCGAAGCCCAGACAATGCTACTATCATTATCACCCACTACCAGCGCCTACTCGATTACATCGTTCCGGACTTTGTGCATGTGCTCTATGATGGAAAAATCGTTAAATCGGGCACCAAAGAGCTGGCTCAAGAACTAGAGGCCAAAGGCTATGACTGGATCAAAGAGTCAGTCGTAGCATCTTAACATCACTACTTCCCAAGTGCTAATTTTCTTCGCAACATGGCTGTCACTCCCCCTTCTCTTGCACAAACCTTCACGCAGCATTTCGAGACGCTAGGCAATACTGCCCCTTTCTCTTCTATCAGACAAAAGGCTATCAAAGCCTTCCAGCAGCAAGGGTTACCTACCCTCAAGGATGAGGCCTACAAATACACTCCCCTTGCCCGTCTTCTAGCAGCGCAAGTCAATCGCGAGCAATCTACCCCTGCAAAGCCCCTGCAAAGCCCTGCCTTCTATGACCTTACAGCCCATCACATCCGCCTCCACAACGGACAGCTGAGTACGCCCCCTGATGTACCTAGCCTGGTGCAATGCTTGACTTTTCAGGAAGCCCAGCAGCACCCTGCTTTTCTAGCTCACTTTACGCAGCATGCCCAGAGCGAGAAAGACCCCTTCATTGCTCTCAATACCGCGCTATTCGAAGAGGGGCTCTTTATCTACATCCCTGAAAATACTGTACTCGACAAGCCACTGCTTATTGAGCACTACTCCGCAGACAACCCTTCTTCGCGGCCCATCACCTCTCCCCGCCTCCTCATCGTGGCCGATAAGCACAGCCAAGCGCATGTAATTACTGCTTGGCAAGGGACGGGCTTGACCAACGCTGTGGCTGAGGTAGTGGTAGAAGAACATGCTCGCCTGGATTATTATACCTTACAAACACACCTGGGGCCAGCCGCATATCAGCTTCAAACTACCCAATGCTACCAGGCTCAGCAAAGCATCTTGAATACCTATACTTTTACATGGTCTGGAGGGCTAGTGAGAAACAATCTTTATTGCATGATCGATGCTGCTCATACCGAGACGAATATGTATGGGTTATATTGTCCACAAGGCCAGCAGCATGTAGATAATTTTACCACAGTAGATCACCGCCAACCGCATACTTATAGCAATGAGCTGTATAAAGGCATTATGATGGATGAAGCTACTGGGATATTCAATGGACGCATCTACGTAAGGCCAGCTGCCCAAAAGACGAATGCTTTTCAGACCAATAATAACTTGGTGCTCTCTGATCAGGCAACGCTGCATACCAAACCGCAGCTAGAGATTTGGGCAGATGATGTGAAGTGCTCTCATGGAGCCACCACAGGTCAGCTAGATGCCGAGCAGCTCTTCTATCTGCAGGCTAGGGGCATCCCCCAAGACACCGCCCGCTCCCTGCTACGCCAAGCCTTTGTCAGTGAAGTCCTTGATAAAGTTCCTCTAGACGCCCTCAAAACCCAACTACAGGTCGAATGGGCTGCTCGAGAAATGCATTCATAACTTATTCTCATGTCAGCAGCAGCTCCCCACCCAGCACTGGATATTGAAAAAGTCAGGGCCCAATTTCCTGCCCTGCACCAACCTGTGCATGGTAAGCCACTCGTATACCTAGACAATGCTGCCACTACCCAAAAGCCTCGGGCTGTGCTGGACGCACTGGCGCACTACTATCAAAACGACAATGCCAATGTGCATAGAAGTGTACACAGCCTCGCAGAACGGGCTACCACAGCGCTGGAAACTACGCGACGGTATATCCAGCAATGGGTTCATGCAGCTGACCCTGAAGAAGTTATTTTTACAACAGGCACTACAGCAGGCATTAACCTGGTAGCTGCCACCTATGGCCAGGCACAAATCCAAGCTGGTGATGAAATTATCATCTCCCACATGGAGCATCATGCCAATATTGTTCCCTGGCAAATGCTCTGCCAAACCACAGGGGCTGTCCTCAAAGTGATTCCCATCAACGAAACGGGCGAGCTACGCCTGTCTGAATTTGAAAAGCTACTCACGCCAAAAACCAAAGTAGTGGCTATCACCTATGTGTCTAATACCCTGGGCACCATCAATCCTATTAAAAAGATTACCCAGCTGGCCCATGACCACGGCGCTGTAGTAGTCGTAGATGCTGCCCAAGCCCTTCCACATCTCCCTATCGATGTGCAAGACCTAGACTGCGATTTTCTGGCTTTCTCAGCGCATAAAGCCTATGGCCCTACAGGAGTCGGTGCCTTGTATGGCAAAAGGGCCCTGCTAGAAGCCATGCCCCCCTACCAAGGTGGTGGTGAGATGATCCAGCAAGTAACACTGGCCCATACTACTTACAACGATATCCCCTACAAATTTGAAGCAGGAACCCCCCCCATCGCTAGTATTATTGCCTGGCAGGCAGCCCTGCGCTTCATAGAAGAGATAGGGTATGATACGCTTAGGAATTATGAAAATAAACTGCTAGGTTATGCGGTCGATCTACTCAGCAACCTCAGTAAAATTCGGTTCATTGGTACGCCCCCTAACAAAGTGGGTGTGTTCTCGTTTGTTGTCGAGGGCATACATCCCTTAGATATAGCGCTGCTGCTAGACGCTCAGGGAATTGCCGTACGAGCAGGTCATAGTTGTACCCAACCCTTGATGGACTTCTTGGGGGTGGAGGGAGTGGTACGGGCTTCTTTGGCTGTTTACAATACGGCAGAGGAGGTAAAACAATTAGCAGCAGCGATAGAAAAAATAATATATCAAAATACCTAGGGGCTTATGTCTAACACAGCTATACCAAAAATTAGTACCATACAAGAGGAAATTATTGCAGAGTTTGAGACCTTAAAGGGCGACAGAGAGGGAATGCTCACTTACCTCATGGAGCTGGGCGAGAAATTACCTCCTATGGAGGAACATTATAAAACCGAACACAATATAGTCAAAGGCTGCTTATCTAAGGTCTGGCTCACGTATGAGAGACAAGGGGATCGATTATTTTTTCAGGCCGATAGTAATACAGCTATTACTAAAGGACTTATTAGTTTGTTGTTGCGTGTACTCTCAGGGCAAAAAATAGATGATATCGTTAATGCCAATCTTCAATGTGTGAAACGCATAGGTCTGATGCAGCTCATTGGCTCACAGCGTGCTGGGGGCTTTGCTAATATGGTCAAGGCCATCAAACTCATTGCTATTGGGCAACAAGGCACTCAGAAGTAGCTACTAATGCTCCTCTATGGCTCAAGCAACTACCTCTTCCGACATCACTAAAGAGCAGGTCATTCAAGCTATCAAGCAAGTCTATGATCCAGAGATTCCCGTAGACATTTATGAACTGGGCTTGATTTATGAGATCAACATTTATCCTATCAACAATGTCCATGTCCTCATGACGCTCACCTCGCCTAGCTGTCCTGCTGCTGAGTTGATTCCAGGACAAGCCGAAACCAGCGTAAGGGCTATTCCAGGCGTCAATGAGGTTACTGTAGAGCTTACCTTTGAGCCTCCCTACAGCCAAGAGATGATGTCAGAAGAAGCCAAGCTGGCCTTAGGCTTTTTGTAAAAGTGTGCTTGACTACAACCAGATATGCGGAGTAGTAAAG
>JBCCWZ010000057.1:0-5128 GCA_039192615.1 Bacteroidota bacterium | reverse complement strand
TGCAGTTTCAAATTATGGGAAAAGTCCTAGCGATCCTATTCAACTATGAAAGTCCCGTTGTTGTCATCATCGCTGCCGCAATTGTCACGCTATATTCACTCTCTGGCGGAGTGAAAGCAGTCACATTTACCGATGTCTTGCAGTTTTTTACCTTTGGAACACTCCTCCCCGTACTAGCACTAGTTGTCTGGAACAACCTGAAAGATCAAAGCCAGGTGATGCACGTACTGCAGAATAATCCCATTTTCAACCTTAGAGAAGTGGTAAGGTGGTCTCCTGGTTTTTTGGGTACGCTGGCACTCATAGCTTATTTTACCATTCCGGAGCTTGCCCCGGAACTTTTTCAGCGAATTGCCATGTCCAAGAATACGAGCCAGGTCAAGCAATCCATGAGCTGGGCTGCCGTCATCTGTTTAGGGTTCGAATTATGCATCATATGGATTGCTGTTTTGCTGCTGGCAGACCAGCCAGGATTGGCGCCTGGCAAGATCGTTCCGTACATGGTCAATGAACATGTCTATACGGGACTGAAAGGGTTTTTTGGCGTTGGAGTCATGGCACTCGCTATGTCTACTGCAGACTCTACCATCAACTCCACCGCCGTCATCATTGCCAATGACGTCCTACCACCACTCAGACTACAAAAAGAAGGTTCTTTGCAAGCAGCTAAAAAAGCGACCTTATTCTTGGGTTTCTTTTCTGTACTTCTGGCGCTCTACATACAAGGCATATTAGAAATCATTCTATTCTCCGCCTGCTTCTATTCGCCCATTGTCATTGTGCCTATGTTGCTCGCCATATTCGGCTTTCAAACCAGTAGAAGGGTCGTACTGATGGCTATGGGGGCGGGAGCTGTTACTGTAACGGCTTTCTTGCTTCTCTTCAAGAGTGAGAATAGCTTTTTCCCAGGCATTCTGTCTAACCTGGTTGTGATGCTCGGCGCACACTACCTCCTCGACGAAGAAGGCGGCTGGGGTAATAATCCTCTGCCAAAAGAGGCCTATGGAGCATCACAACGCAGACGCTGGATTACAGCAGTCCAAAATTTTAAGCTCTCCCCCTATTTATCACGTACCTTACCTACCGAGGATTATTTCTACAGTTTGTTTGGCTTTTACGTATTCACGGCTACCTACGCTTCGTTTTATATGCTTCCTTCTGAGGTCACGGCCCATTTCTCCCGCCTGTATAACGCAATGCAATACTCTGTGATGCTGCTATTCACCACTTTTTTGGCTTTCCCGATCTGGCCCACTGTGATGAAAAATAAACGCCTACTCTCATGGTTCTGGCCCTTATGTGCTTTTTATACGCTGTTTTTAGTAGGAAGTACACTCGTGGTACTCAGTGGCTTTGCTAAATCGCAAATACTGATCTTCATGCTCAACTTTGTCATGGCAGTGTTGTTGCTCCCCTGGCCTATAGCCATCACTATGGCAGTAAGCGGCGTAGTACTGGTTGCCATAGGGTTTAACCAATATAATACTGCCTTTTTAAGTACACTGGGTAACTTAGATACACTGCAGTTTAGGATCTCTTATGGATTGCTGCTATTCAGTAGCTTTCTAATCGCACTCTTCAAACACAAACAAGCTTACAGCACACTAGAGAGACGCAACAAAATACTCACCACAGAACGTAAGCTGAACCAAGAAGAACTTGTAAAAGCACTAAGCCATGAAACACGCTTTTTTTCTGAAGTTACCACAGCCGGCGCCAATGTATTAGAAGCCGTTAGCAAAAGGGTAGAGAAGTTTTCACAACAAGCCCTCGCGGCCAACACGCCGCAACGGCTTACCGCCGTTCGCCATACTTTAGAAGAGACGCATCAGGCACTCAAAGACACCATGACGTACCTGCGGAATGTTGTTTATCGTGTACAGGGGTATCTCCGGCTCACAGTAGAGACCGCACTGCTTGACAACCTCATCACAATCGCATTGGCCGTACTGAGAGCACAATACGCACAACCACAGCCACACATCAGACACATTACTAATGCCCAAGAACTGCAATGTGACGCAAAGAAGATTCAACAGCTACTCGTCAACGCCTTACTGTATGCCCAGCAACATAATAGCGCACAGCGGCCGGTTTTTCTAGACATTCAAGAAACAACCCTAGGTTATCCTATCCCTTCGGTCAAAGCTTACATCAAAGAAGTCCCGGCCCTCTGCATTACGATCAGTCACAACAGTACCATACCACAACCCAAAAAACTGTATATGGGCACCATAGGGAACACTACCTTTCAAATCCCACAGTATAGGGACGACTTCCTTCTACTAGATAACCAGCACATCATAGATGCGCACTACGGCACTGTAGAATTCATCAAAGAGAAAGAAACGCTTACGCAATTTTACGTTATACCCATACATTTACGTGAAGTAAGGCCTAGCATGATGGACTTGCCACAAATGGAAGTAGGAGGCCTGGCAGACGAGTTTAAAGAAGTGCTACCAGAAGAGCCTGCATTACTCAAAAGACTACTGGATGAGACTTCTGTTGACATGGAATTGGCAGAAAAGGCCATCATGTATATCAAAAAGTACCATGGCCCCACGAAACGGAAGTCAGGAGAGCCTTTTTATCTACATCCTATCGCGGCTGCAGATATCCTACTCAACTATACCGAGGACCAAGCAGCTGTCCTAGCCACCCTGCTCCATGATACAGTAGAAGATACGCCACTCACTCTAGCAGAGATTGGTGTGGTCTTTGGCCCTGATGTAGCAGCCATTGTCAATAAGGTAACGCATCTGGACGGACAGTTCCGCCGAGTCAGTATGAACACCCAAGAAAATATTCGCCAACTCCTTGAGGAGACCGACGTACGTGTACTGCAGGTGAAACTAGCAGACCGTACACATAACATGCGCACCATCGCGGGTCACACTTCACTTGAAAAGCAGCAGAAGATAGCCGAAGAGACGTTGCATTTCTTTGTGCCAATAGCTAAACATCTTGGCATCAAGCAGATAGAAGAAGAATTACAAGGGCTGATCACCGCAGTCATGAAAAAGAAATAAGGAGAGGGTTAGCAGGTTGTTAAGGGGAAATAAAAACCGCCCGCTTCGCTCCCGGATCTGTAAGATCCGGGAGCCCCTACGCTCCTGGGGAGCCCCACGGCGCGCGCCCACGCACTCAATGGGCCAATGACACATGGCCAATGATCCAAGGCCATAGCCAATGGCCAAAAATCCTATGGCCAATGGCCTAAAACTTCCGGCAAACAGCGACACCCTTGTCGTAGTAGTCAAAGCCGCCGTAGTCGACAGCGAGGCCCGCCGCGGCGAAACCCCCAACAACCAAGGGATACCCATACTCGTCCAAATCCGCGCAACGCGTATACGTCCAATTGCCGGTGCTGCTGCTAGCATCAGCGTACAAACGCTCCTTGTGCTTGGCATAATGAGACAGCACTGACGTTGCTACTTCTAAGGCCCGGGGAATACCGTAGCCAGATCCGATGTACGCCGAGGCTAGCGCCTTTTGGGAGGACCAATCCTTACTGCGGCTATCCGGCAATATCGTCTTCGGCAGCAACAACCAGTACGAGGTACTAGACAAGGGCGAGCTACGGTTTTTAGTGGTCAAGTAGGTACTGTAGTAACGAAATCCATGAGATTTAGACCCTAGATCTTTTCGGTTATTCTCCGGAAAGTAGCGCAAGATCAACTCCCCTAGCTTGTCTAAGGTGAAGGGAACACCATCTACCGTGGCAGGGATCAAGGTCAACAAGTGGTTGGCGCCTACGCGCTGCCTTGACTTTTCATCCTCTAGTCGGAAAGGACTCGCACTGTTCAGGATTTCATCGATATTACCAGGCAGCGGTGGGACTGCACCTACGTCAACCCCGAAGTACTTTTTCCAATCCGAGGCGCCGAAGGCTAGGGAGACGATATGCTGCTCGCTTACCGCATCTGCAATAGTCTGAACTAGCCCCTCTACGGTTAAGTCTGCTCCTTCGAGCCCCTTATGGTCACAAATCTCATGAAGAAGCTCTGCTACTTGCCCGTAGCTGGTCTCACCTCGGTCCATACGATCTGAAAAGCCATGTGAAGAGAAATGCTTCGCATAGTTGGCTTTAAGCTGTTTGTAATCCCCCTGGCATGCTACTGGAGTCAGCCCACAACAGAAGACAGGAAGAAGGGCAGGAGGCACTGCCTTGGAAACTTTCGCTTTTTCGTGGCGAAGCAGGAAGCAAGCAAGCTCATACGTGGGCCACTTCTTGGCAATAAAGTCGGGACTTAGGATAAAAACACCCATCTGGGCGTTGTCCATCGCTTGTACGATACGGTCAGGAATCTGAACCTCATCATCCATACTCTGTTCATCAAAAAAGGAATGGATACCACGGCTTACCAATGCTTGGTGCAACGGTAGAGCCAACGCCTCTTTATCCTCCCCTGAATGGCTGATAAACACCTTGTAAGGCTTAGGCTTGGGTGGAGCTGAGGGTTCCGAAGCGGTATAAATGCCCCTTTTTAACGCGCCTAGCAACTCCCTTTACCTTGTCTTTGCCCGTATGGCTGACAAACACATCGTCATAAGGCCGTGGCATACCCTTCACAGGACCCTTGGAAGCAGGAGAGACCTGGTCCTTGTACGAGAGACTTTCCTGTGACTCTGACTCGTCCTTAGTAACATACAGGACCGACCGGCAACTTTGCAGCAGCAAGCAGCTCAAGAGCAATGCCCTAAGTACCCGGAAACATCGCAGCGTAAGCATAGTATTCATAGGTTACAAGGAACACACACCATTTCAGGCGCGTAGGCCGGTAGAGAAATACACCACACCCGCAATGCCAATTATACAGCGCAACAACATAAAAACCAACCCCCATATCGCTAAGATCAGTCATCGCTGAGCATGAGTAAATGATGTTCGCCGCTCGCGCCCACATACGGAATTTCTCGGTCGTAAAGCCTCTGGTCTAAACCAGCCAGAATTGTACTACTTTACATTTAATCTTACAGTTATTAAATTTATAATTGCTAACCTATTAACTGAAGATACATTATGAACATCCATCAGAAAGTAATCAAACCTAAGCTGGGGCTATTAGCTTTAGCTAAAGAGTTGGGCAACATCTCCTCAGCCTGTAGAACGATGGGCTATAGC
>JBCCWZ010000056.1:0-5141 GCA_039192615.1 Bacteroidota bacterium | reverse complement strand
TGTAGCTCAGTTGGTAGAGCATCGGACTGAAAATCCGTGAGTCGGTGGTTCGAGTCCACTCATCACCACTTTTTTCTGCACTTGATCCGCCTCTAGGGCATATAATCACTATCTATACACTATTGGCAGAAGTCATAGGAAGTAAGACATCTCTATTTTATAAGGTGCTGCGCAGCTTATTTCTGAATATCTACGAGCTCTACTTCAAAGATGAGCACAGCGTTGGCTGGAATAATACCCCCGGCTCCTTGGGCTCCATAAGCCAGGGTAGAAGGAATAAAAAGGCGTGCCTTGCTGCCTTTTTGTAAAAGACCGATCCCTTCGTCCCAGCCTGGAATAACATGTCCAACGCCCAACTGAAAAACAATAGGCTCGTAGGGGCGCTGTGGGTTGTGAATACTATGTTGTTTGGCAACTGCTTCAACACTCGTGTCGAATACTTTTCCATCCAACAGTTGGCCTGTGTAGTTGACTTTTACTGTATCTTTCTTTTTGGGAGCTGTCCCCTGGCCTGGGGTATCAATCACATAACACAAGCCAGAAGACGTCTTCTGGGCAGTGATCTTGTGCTCGGCTAAATAATTATCAATTATCTTGATGTCTTCTTGGAGCTGTTTTGCAGCTGCTTCTTGTTGTTTTTGTTGTAGCATAGCGATTTGTTCTGTTTCCCATTGTTTATGTTTCTCTGCGGTCATGATGTCTTGCAGATGGAGGTGCAAAAAGAGATTGCTGTTCTGTTTCAGGTTGTGTTGCTTAGCTACATACGTCCAGTTTTCGCCAAAAAGCTGGGCAGCACGCATTCTGAAGACCATGCTATCACCTTTTTGCAGCATACTGAGGGCTTCTGCAAAGCCCCCATCTTCTGGAATCTTATCTTTGGTGTAGGGGACTGCTAGGGGCAACTCCTGTTCTTCGGTACTAAATAACACTTTGCCCTTGGGGGTCTTGTAGCTCATATTGAGCAGTAGGATTTCTCCTTCTTGGGGACGAGGCCCTTCTCCTTTGCGGACTATTCGGTACGCTAGCCCGGTGGCTGTTTTCTTGAAAAAGCCATGGCGGTAAGTTCTGGCCACGAACACGAGCGCAATGATAAGGCCTACAAGGGCGAGGAGGTAGAATAGACGTTTTTTGAGACTCATGCTTGAGGATTTAAAATGTTTTGCTTGGCTTTTACCAAGTCTTCAAATTTAGCCACGGTTTCTTCCAAGCTTAGGTAGGAAGTGCCACCGGCGGCATTCGTATGCCCACCACCATCAAAGTATTCCTGGGCCCAAAGATTCACAGGAATGTTGCCAGAGGAACGAAGAGACAGTCGAACTGCATCCTTCTTTTCCTTAATGACTGCAGCAAATACAATGCCTTTCACCGAAAGCGCATAGTTAACCAGCCCTTCTGTGTCGCCCGTTTGGAGCTGAAACTTTTTATAATCCTCCCTGTGAATAACAAAGTAGGCCGTGTTATGTTCCTTCAATACCACCAGTCGCTGGTTTAGGGCAAAGCCTAAGAATTCAAGTTTATTCAAAGGATTATTGTCATAGATCAAGCGGCTTACTTCAGTGACATCAGTGCCGCGGCGAATGAGATTGGCTGCCACTAGGTGGCTTTTTGCTGTGGTATTGGTGTGCTTGAACGAACCCGTATCGGTCATCAAGCCGGCATAGAGGCACTCAGCAATGCCCTGGTCGATTAGGTCTTGGTAGCCCAGGGCTTCTATTATTTCATACAAAAACTCTGTGGTAGAAGCTGCTTTAATATCTCGAAAGATCAGATCACCAAAAATTTCTGAGGTGGGATGGTGGTCAATGACTACTTTGGTGGCAGTCGCTGCTCTGACTACAGGCTCCATCTCGTTGAGTCGATTCAGCGTAGGAAAATCTACACAAAAGATGACATCTGCCTTGTTCAGTAATTCAAAGGAGCGCTCTTGCTGGCCTTGTGCACAAATAATTACGTCAGAAGCGCCAGGCATCCAATCCAGGAAAGCAGGATAGGCTGTGGGAGCGATTACCTGTACTTGGTGTCCTAGCTTCTTAAGCAGAGCAGCCAGCCCCAGGCCGGTGCCTAAGGCATCTGCATCAGGGCGCTGATGGACGGTAATGACGATGTTTTTGGGGGTACTTAAAAGGGCTTTAAAAGCTGGAATGTTTTCCATGAGTATAGAGGCTTGTCATAGACGAGGCAAAGGTGTAAAGTTTCCTATAGAAAACCAAAGGAGCGTCTCCAGCAGTGATGACCAGGGCTGTTGATTTATTTACCAATACAAAATTTAGCAAAAAGATTCCCTAATAACTCATCAGTCGTTACCTCGCCTGTAATGGTTCCCAACTGGTAGAGGGCACTCCGGACGGCTTGTGCCAACAGTTCATTCGTCAGCCCATTGTTGATGCCTTGTAATACCTCTTCCAACGCGGCCTGGCTCTTGCGCAAGCTTTCATGATGCCGAGCATTGACTACGATGGTGTCTGTTTTTTGTAGCTGATCCAAGGCTATGTGCGAGAGAAGCTGTGCCTTGAGGGCAGCTAGGTTTTTTTGTTGTGCAGCAGAAATCAGCACAAAATCTTGTTGCTGCAGGGTCTGCAATAATTGGTGCGGGGCAGTATCAATCTTGTTGCCCACTTTGATAAACGGCACGCCTACTTCTTTGAGTTGCTGGAGGGCTCCTTGAATACTATCCCAGGTTTCTGTAGACAAGTCAAAAACGTAAATGATGAGAGCAGCCTTCTGGAGCTGTTCTTGAGTCTTAGCAATGCCAATCGCCTCTATTTCGTCAGCAGTGTTGTCGCGCAACCCGGCCGTATCTATGAACCTAAAGTGTACCCCTTCTACATTGACTTCCGCCTCGATCAAGTCGCGCGTAGTACCTGGAATATCTGAAACAATGGCTTTTTCTTCTTGGAGCAAGGCATTGAGCAACGTGGATTTGCCTGCATTGGGCTTACCCGCAATCACGGTAGGCACGCCGTTTTTGATGACGTTGCCCAGGACAAAGCTCTGGATGAGCTGGGTAATAGGCTTTAACAAATCTTGGGTCAAGGCTTTCAGCGCTGCTCGGTCTGCAAAAGCCACATCTTCCTCTGCAAAATCGAGCTCGAGCTCGAGCATAGACGCCAGGTGGACGAGCTTTTCCCGCAACTGCTTAAGTTCACTAGAGAAGCCACCTCGCATTTGATGCAGGGCCGTGCGGTGGGCTAAGGCCGAGTTCGCAGCAATCAGGTCAGCCACTGCCTCTGCTTGGGCCAAATCGAACCGCCCGTTGAGAAAAGCACGCTGGGTGAATTCTCCGGGTTGGGCCAAACGGGCACCCTGCCGCACTAGTAGCTGGATGATTTGCTGTACAATAAAACCAGAGCCGTGGCAGGAAATTTCTATCGAGTCTTCTTGAGTAAAAGAACGAGGTGCTTGAAAGAGAGCCACCAGCACTTCGTCAAGTATAGTCTCTTCATCACAGATAGTGCCAAAATGCAGGGTATGCGAAGGCTGCTGGGTCAGGTCTTTGCTTTGAAAGACTTGATTAACCAGCTGGATCACGCCTTCTCCTGACAGACGAATAACGGCAATAGCGCTGCTACCGGGGGGGGTGGCCAGGGCTACGTGGGGGGGGGCTTGACGCGTAGACATATCGAGAGGAATTCCTCAGGTTGAGTTCACCTCCCGAAGGTAAGAAGAACTATCTGGTGCGCGTTCCTAGCTGGCGCAGAAATTCTTCTTCTGTGCCCAACAAGCAAAGACATTTAGAAAGATACGGAAATAAGCTCCGCGACAGATAGGAATAATGCCAATGCTCTCTGCCTACTTCCTTTTTGCCCCAAGATGAAGAATATAGGCATTGGGTAGTTGAATTGCATAGCCAAAAGAACGGTATTTCATATTGACTTCGTTACCCCTCTGAATTCTGCATCATCTGAATCGCTCCCAGAATTTTAATTTTGATAAGAAGTGACGCTTTTTACCAGCCCTCTGGAAACGAATAAGATGGTAATCCTTCCAGCTGGTGGCTACAACTGCGTAAGACAAAAACCCGCGTTTCATCAAAGCTTTCATGTTTGCGCTATTGAGGTGGTAAAGATAGCCGTCTTCCTTCATTATGACGAACTCCGTCGATTGGTCATTCTCTACCCGGACGCCTACCACGTTAACGTATTGAGCTGTCTTTTCCGTAATGGTCCAAAAGGCAATCACTGGCTTCTTTGCTTTTAACTGATCGCGTATAACCTTTGCGCATTCCTTAAAATCATTGTATGAATCGTATTCTGCAGCGTTTTTCTGCCCAGTTTCTTTTAGATATGTGGTAATGTATGCGGCTATTTGGCGAGGGCTCGGCCCCAGGTCATTAGGAGTTATATCAGGCACTAGTCCAGCTGCTAGAAAGGCAGCAGGAATTGCAATGGATGCTCCAAATGTCACACTACCTGCTAGGGCCGCACCAATTATTGCTGCCAAGCCTATCACGCGAGCCCCTGTAATAGTCCAGCGGCTGGCCTTGTTGAAGCGCTCACCAAAACTATCGGGAGCATCCCTCGCAAACATCATTTGATACTGCTCTTTACTCATACGGCCGACCATATTAATGGCCTTAGCTGCAGCATTAACCCCATAGTACTTTTGTTCTTTCGCAGGAAAGATAGTATTTACTGCTTTAAGCATCGTTTTTTTGTCACAAACGCGTATCCACTTTTGAGAACTATATGGCCTTTTGAAAAATTTCTCGATACTTTCTTGGGCACTAGATCCTGACAGCCTAGCATGGTCTACCACTAACTTAGCCCTCTCCTTATTAACCTCTGCATTCTTTACCTCAAGCCTCATCTTGGCACCTATTTCCTTCCAGTCTTCATCTTGTTTCACCGCCACCATTTGCACTTTATGGATGTCTTGGTAATAAGAGAGCAGGCGGCTGGTCGCTTCTTCTAGTAAATAGGTGGGCACAAACATCAAATCTTGATCCTGTTGCTTAATGACATAAGTAAGAATTGCTCCCTCATCTTTATCATCCGTAACTAGAGGGCGCTCTAATAGTTCGTCAGGGCGAATAGACTCAATCAGTTCTTTGACTTGAGCATCTTCTGTAATAATCTCTACAGCCACTTTGAGTAGATCCTGCCAGTCCTTTAACCCTGCTACTGATATGATTTTTACCGGAT
>JBCCWZ010000055.1:0-5168 GCA_039192615.1 Bacteroidota bacterium | reverse complement strand
CCCTTTCTCATTTTGGGTTTCTACCACCAGCTGTAAATCTCTTTCAATCTGCTCTGCTACGGCAATAGCTGCGTCGATCTTACCGGTGCCGCCACAAGCAGGACATTGCTCTTTGGTCACCACATTCATCTCGGGCCGTACCCGCTGGCGCGTCAGCTGCATCACACCAAAGCGAGAGATGGGCAGTACGGTTGTTTTAGAGCGGTCTTCCTTAAGGTGTGCTTTCATTTGCTGATACACCTCTTTTTTATGCTCAGGATTCTTCATATCAATGAAGTCCACGACAATAATTCCGCCCATATCCCGCAATCTCAGCTGTCGGGCTACTTCCTTGGCCGCTGCTAGATTCACTTGCAGTACCATTTCCTCCTGATTCTCCCCGGTAGTTGTCTTATTGCCACTGTTGACATCTACGACATGCATGGCTTCTGTATGCTCAATAATCAGGTAACCACCACTGGGTAGGTTGACAGTCTGGCCAAAGAGTGTCTTGAGCTGCTTTTCAATGCCAAAGTGTTCAAATACTTTGCTTTTGCCGCGGTATTGTCTGACAATCTTCTCTTTTTCCGGCGCAATCTTGTGGATGTACTGCTTGATCTCGTTATAGACCTCTTTGTCATCCACAACGATATTGTCAAAAGACTCATTGAGCATATCCCGCAGAATAGAAGAAGCCCGGTTCATCTCGCCGATAATGAGGTCTTTAGGAGCTGCTGTGGGGAGCTTTTTAACGCCTTCTTCCCATTTTTTTATCAGGTCTCGGAGGTCTTTGTCTAGCTTAGCTGCTTCTCGGCCTTCTGCCGCAGTTCTCACAATAACCCCAAAGTTGGTAGGCTTGATCGAAGTGATGAGGCGTATGAGCCTATTCCTTTCTTCGCTGCTGGTGATTCGTTTGGAGACGTTAACAGTATTGATAAAAGGCACGAGGATCATGTACCTTCCTGCAATGGCCAGCTCAGCAGATAGACGGGGGCCTTTGTTAGAGATGGGTTCTTTAACAACTTGTACTAGGATTTGCTGATTTCTAGTCAGGATATCAGAAATCTTGCCTAGCTTATCTACTTCTGGTTCAAAAGGAAATTGATGGAGCTCATGGCCTTTGTGCTTGCCTTTAGTAACAAGCTGCATGAACTTATGGAGGGATTTGAATTGCGGGCCTAGATCAGAGTAATGCAAAAAAGCATCTTTTTTATACCCTATATCAACGAAACTAGCATTGAGGCTGGGAGCGAGCTTCTTAATAGTGCCTAAATAGATGTCTCCGACTGTAAACTGACTATCCTTCTCTTCGAGGTGATACTCCAGCAACCCTCTGTCCTTCAGAAGCGCTATCCGAAAGCCATTTTGCGTAGCATTAATAACTAATTCGTTAGCCAATCTTTCAAAGGTTACATGGAACAAAAATGGGCAAGTAGCTCAAAACAAATGCAGCAATAGGTAAAAAAGCAGGTACTAGGATACACCTACTTTTACTTCTTTTTGTGTCTGTTCATCCTCAGACGCTTCTTGCGTTTATGAGTAGCGATCTTATGTCTTTTTCTTTTTTTACCACAAGGCATGTTGGTCGATGTTTCTTAATGAGTGATGTACCTTTTAATGATTTTACTCAGGGCAAACGCGTAAAAAACTTAGACTAGAGGTGGTTTCCTGTTGAAGGGAGACCTTCTTAATCACTGCCCTGGACTTGCCTAGCTATAGTAGCTATTCATGTGTACACAGGATGCAAATCTAATACTTTTTTCTAAATTTTTGCCTTTACCAGTAGGCGCTGATGTAGCGCTACTCATTGACTTTCACTTGGGCCTTGATCTTAGCTGCGAAGGCTTTGGCAGGGTGAAAGCTGGGCACGTAGTGCTCCTCAACTATGAGGGCTGTGTTTTGAGTAATATTTCTGGCTATTTTTTTCGCTCTTTTTTTGTTCGCAAAGCTGCCAAAGCCTCTGAAATGCACTTTTTCTCCTGCTACCATGGCATTTTGAATGGTTTGAAAAAGAACTTCCACAGTCAGTTGTACATCTGCTTTGCTGATGCCAGTCTTTCTGACAACTTCTGAAACGACCTGTGCTTTGATCACTTGGTATAGGATTAGCGTGTTTAAGACTACATCGGGCTTGCTGTGTAGGCAAAGCCTCATATTTTCTAATTTAGAAAAAACTTTTCCCTAGGCATCCCTGGATTGCTAGCTATCTACTCATCTCATACTTGACTGCTTTGTCACAACTTACTATTCAGTACCCCCTGCAAAAGCTCCCTCAAACAATAGCTAAAGAAGTTTTTGTGACGCAACTGATTGCCTGGTACCAGGTCCATCAGCGTGATTTGCCGTGGCGAAAGTCACCTGATCCCTACAAGATTTGGCTTTCAGAAGTGATTCTCCAGCAAACCAGGGTAGCTCAGGGGCTGCCTTATTATCGAAGGTTCATTGAAAAGTATCCTACGGTACAGAAACTCGCCCAGGCAGCAGAGGAAGAAGTGATGCGCTTGTGGCAGGGCCTGGGATACTACTCCAGGGCTAGAAACCTGCATGCTTGCGCCCGTACGATTGTCAGCGAGTGGGGAGGAAAATTTCCTACTACTTACCAAGCACTCTTGCAGCTCCCAGGCGTAGGCCAATACACCGCCGCTGCCATTGCCTCCATTGCCTTCAAAGAGCCCGTGGCCGTAGTAGATGGCAACGTATACCGGGTGCTAGCCCGGGTATTTGGTGTAGAAGAAGACATTACATCGACCCAAGGGACCAAAGCCTTTGCTACCCTGGCCCAGTCATTAGTGTCGCAAGAAGCCCCTGATTTGTACAACCAAGCGATCATGGAGTTTGGAGCCCTGCACTGTACCCCTGTCAACCCCCAATGCACCACCTGTATCTTCAAAGACCACTGCGTGGCTTTCCATACGGGCAGGCAACACAAGCTGCCGGTGAAAAGCAAAAAAGTGAAAATAAAAAAGCGGTATCTCCACTACTTTGTAATCCAAGCTGCAGACCAACTGTATATGAAACGCCGTCCGACCAGTGATATTTGGGCCGGGTTGTATGATTTCTATTTGGTAGAAGATAGCCGGCTGAGGGCGCTAGATCGGTTAGAGGATGCATTGGTGATGTTGATAAAGCGCCACCAATTGGCAGTGACCAGAAAGCCTACCTTGTATAAACATGTGCTAACCCACCGACAGCTTTACGTGCATTTTTTCCATGTGCAAGCAACAACCCCGTTTATCGAAGAGGCAACCCCTTTATTGGCCCAGGTAGATGTTAGCGCTTTTACAATAGAACAAACCCAAGCACTGCCCAAGCCTATCTTGATCGATAATTTTTTGAAAGAGGAATTTTATCCCTAGTTTGGCCGCCCATCCACACGTAGCATATGTCAGGCGTCAACAAAGTGATCCTACTCGGCAACTTAGGCAAAGACCCTGAGGTCAGGTACTTCGAGCAGGATAGAATGCGGGCCTCATTCACCCTCGCTACCAACGAAACTTATAGAAACAAAGCGGGAGAAAAGGTAGCTACTACCGAGTGGCACAATGTGGTCGTCTGGTCTCCTTTGGCTAAAATTGCTGAGCAATACCTTCAAAAAGGTAAACAAGTTTACATTGAGGGGCGGCTGAATAGCCGTTCTTATGTAGACAAAGAAGGACAAACCAAGTACATTACAGAAATAGTAGCCCAGCACTTAGTTTTGTTGGGAAGTAGTAAAGTGGACACACCAGAGACCAGCGCTCCACAAGACAGTGTCGCTACAGATATAACAGCGCATGAACATTCAGATGGTTTGCCATTCTAATCCCCAGTTTGTTACAAACTGTTGCCATCCAACGCAGCCATGAAAATGAAGTAGGAAGACTTGTCTTTCAAGCCTCATGAAACCAGTATGAAGCTAAGCCCCCAAAAAATAAATTAAACGTTTCACCTTAAAATTCATTCACCATTTATTCCTTTCATTTCATCAATAGTGCCTCGCTCCAGTTCTACCTCCTCGAAGGCTTGGTCTTAGGCATACTCCTACTATGCTCCGCAGTCATTTCAGGTACTGAAGTAGCTTTCTTTTCCCTTTCTCACAAGCAAATCACCCAGTGCAAAAATTCACACAACCTGAGTGAGAAAAGAGTTCTCAAGCTTTTGCAGCATCCTAAACGCTTGTTGGCTACGGTCCTGATTTTAAACAACCTCGTCAACGTAGCTTTTGTTACCCTCTCTACCTATCTACTTTGGAACATTGTGGATGAAGAGCAGGCAGACCCTCTTGTTATGGTTATTTACACCCTCACCTCTACCGCCTTTATTGTGTTGTTTGGCGAGGTGATCCCCAAAATTTATGCCAATCAGAACAATCTGCGCTTTGCTAAACGAACGACGGGTTTCTTAGCACTGGCTATGCCTCTCTTACGCCCCCTCTCTAGCCTGCTTTTACGTATCGGTAATCTTTTTGGCCCAGGCTTCTTACAAGAAAAGCAGGAGCTTTCTATCGATAAGTTGACTAGGGCCTTAGCCCTTACTACTACCCAAGAGGCTTCAGAAGGAGAAAAAGAAATCTTTCAAGGCGTGGTCAATTTTAGTAGCCTGACCGCCAAGCAGGTTATGCAGCCTCGTATGGAGATTACAGCTGTGGACATGGCTGATGATTTTCATCAACTCATGGATCTAATTAATAAGTCTGGGCACTCACGTTTGCCTGTCTATAAGGAGACGATTGATAACGTTGAAGGTATTCTGTATGCCAAAGACTTGCTGGCTCATCTCCACAAGTCAGAAGACTTTAAGTGGCAGGCTTTACTACGCAAATGCTTTTTCGTGCCTGAAAACAAAAAGATAGATGCTTTGTTGTTAGAGTTTCAAGAAAAGGGCGTGCAGATGGCTATTGTGGTGGATGAATATGGGGGCACTTCGGGGCTGATTACACTGGAAGATATCATCGAGGAGATTATTGGTGATATCACGGATGAGTTTGAGCAGGAGGAGGTGATGTACCAGCAGCTGGATGAGAGAACGTTTGTGCTAGAAAGCAAGATTTCGCTCAACGATTTCTGCAAAGTCATTGATGAAAATCCTGCTACTTTTGAAGAGGTAAAAGGAGAAAGCGAGTCGTTAGGCGGCCTACTACTAGAGCTCCAGGGTGGACTGCCCCCTGCTGGTGCAAAGATTCACTTTCAGCAATTTACCTTCACGGTTGT
>JBCCWZ010000054.1:0-5348 GCA_039192615.1 Bacteroidota bacterium | reverse complement strand
GCTGTGCCACACTCCACCAAGTCTCACCAGGCCGGGCAATGTGGAAGTGAATGCCTGCCTTGCTGGGTTTGTATTGGTAATAATAGACCTGGCCCGGCACTACCTGGTGCTTTTTATCCAAGTCATTAATCGCCAAAAAGCGTTTTAAGGAGAGTTTGCCAGCGCGAGCTAGCGCACTAAGGCTATCGCCGCGTTGAGCACGCGTCCCCATCAGGCCGTTAAACCGAGTAACGACCGCCCCACTTTTTGTGTCTCGCTGTGTAGTAATGACTGGAAAACCCGCAGCCCGCTCCCAATACTGCGCATAGTTGAGTTTATGGCGGGTCCAGCCCTGCTTAGCTTGGGTAACCTTGCTTTTAGCATACTGCTGGTGAGTCATAGGAATGATGGTTGCACACGTCACATGGTTCGGCACCCGATAGCGCTTGAGCCACTTATTGTAAGCTTGAAGCTGCTTCTGATCGACCCCAAACTCACGCGCGATTTCCGCCAACGTCTTGCCATGGGCCTCTTCGTATTCATGCAAACGCAACACTGGGTGCTGCTCGCGGCCCAGCTTGTCTTTAAATGCCAATTTATGGGCCAAAAAATGAATAATATACCAGTGGGTGTGACTATCGATACGCATCCTCTTGACTCCACGATATTTTTTGTAGTTCAACTTTTGTACATACCCCCAGCCTCGGTTGTAAGCCAGCAAGGCATAGAGCCAGTTATCGGCATATTGGTGATAGCGCTTTAAATACCGGGCTGCGCCCCGGGTAGCAGCAGTGATGTGCATGCGTTCGTCTACAGCACTATTGATTTTTAAGCCTGATTCTAAAGCGGCTGGTTTTTTAAACTGCCAAAAACCTACGCTATTAGAACTGTGTACGGCGTCTGAGATCAGGGCACTTTCTTGAATCACCTGGTACTGAAAGTCTGGGGGGATGCCTTCTTCTTGGAGTACCCTTGCTACAAGGGGAAGAAAGAGGTTAGCGCGGTCTAAGAGCCCTTGGAAGTGCTTGCTGCTTCTGGTCAGGTGATCTACCTTTTCTTGGATGCTCTTTTTAGCAGTAGGCGTAATGTGCAGCTTGATGTCTGCTAGCCACATGCTGCTGGGGACACGTGGGGTGGCTCTTAGGGTGGGTAGGCTCGCAGCTAAGCAACAAATCAGCAGGATACGTCTCATTTTCTTCTCAAAATCAGCAGCCCATCTCTGAGGGGGAGTAGTGTATTAGCTACCCGGGGATCGTGATGAACGTAGGTGTTAAAAGCTATCATGGCCTGCGTCCGCTTATCAGCCACTGGAGGTGTTGCTAACACGCTGCCTCCCCACAACACATTGTCTACAATGATAAAGCCTCCAGGCCGCACCCGATCTACCACTAGATCATAGTAGCACCGATAATTCCTCTTGTCAGCATCTATATACACCAAATCAAAATCTCCCGCCAACTGCGGAATAATGGTGGCAGCGGGGCCAAGGTGGAATTCTATTTGATAGGCTACAGCTTCGAAATAACGCTTTACCCTCGGGGCCAGTGCCTCATTTTTATCAATAGTGTGTAAGATACCACCCGGTTGTAAGCCTTCGGCCAAGCAAAGGGCCGAGTAGCCCGTATAAGTACCAATCTCTAAAATTCGAGTTGGCTGCAGCATATGCGAAAAAGCAGCTAACAGTCGCCCTTGCAGATGTCCGGCCAGCATATGAGGCAGCGGGATGTTGGCCTCAGTTTCTTGCTGTATTTGAGCCAGCAGCGGCGGGGCCGCCTCAGTATGCTGCTCAGCGTACGCTTGGATTTGGCTATTAGTACACTCCATGATCTCCAACTTGGCCCCAAGTTCGTCCTTCCTGGCCTATATCTCAACCTTTGGCTCTATTTTTGAAGCACACGGCCTTCTAGGGCCTGGCGTGCCGGCTAGAAAAGCTATAACGGGGCTAGGGGCGTTATAAAATGTTTTGAAGCTGTTCTTTAATTTTTTCAAGCGCGTCTTTCATCAGAATGACTTCCTGCTGGAGGGCGGCGTCATGGGCTTTGGCACCCATCGTATTGATTTCGCGGCCCATCTCTTGGGCAATGAAGCCTAGTTTTTTGCCAGCGGCTTGGGGGCGTTGCATCACTTCCTCGAAGTACGCCAAGTGTTGGGCCAGGCGTACCTGCTCCTCAGTCATGTCCATCCGTTCTACATAATAAAGCAGTTCTTGGGCCAGTCGTTGCTCATCTACCTCCTGCACCAACGCCGTTACGCCAGCGCGAAGCTTATCGCTGACAGCTTGGGCCCGGGCAGGGGCGCGTTTCTCTACTTGGGCTAAGCTTTTTTGGATGTGTTGTAAGCAGCCTACGAGCTGCTGGGCTAGGGCGGCCCCTTCGGCTTGTCTGTTTTGCACACACTGCTCGAGGGCGGCTTGGATGACTTGTTCAACGAGGGGCTGGTCTGCTGCAGGGGCGACTGTAGAGGCTGTAGAGGCCATGACGTCGGGCGCCTGCAAGGCAAGCTGAAAAAGGGGTGGGGACGTAGCGCCGACTTCTTGGGCGAGGGCTTGGAGGGCCTGGTAGTGGGCCTTAAAGCGCGTAGGGTTTATATGGGCGGCAAGCGCGGGGGTGTCTTTGCGTTCGTAGCTGACGGTGAGGGTGATCTTGCCGCGCTGTAGATGGGTCGTAGCTAGTTGGCCCCAAGCAAGCTCGTAGGCGGCCCAGGCGCGCGGGAGGCGTAGGTTGACATCGGCGTATTTGGCGTTGATGGCTTTGACTTCGGCACTTATCCGCCGGTGGTCGTCTTCGTGAACTGCTTGGCCGTAGCCGGTCATAGATTGGAGCATGCTTGTGAAGGATAATGTACGGACGGCAAGTTAGTGATTTGTGCCTATACCTAAAGTGCTGGCCCAGCCCGAGTGAGCTGCACGGCTGGGGGTAGTGCTTGGTGTGACAACAGGTGCTGGACAAAAATGTGCGCCCAGTAAGGCGCTAAAGAGACGCCTTTGCTCCCGAGGCCATTGAAGATGCCTATCTGTGGATACTGGGGGTGCAGCCCTATCAGCGGCCGGTGGTCAAAGGTAGCAGGCCGAATACCCGCCCACTGGTCTTGCACGGTATAAGGGAGCCGAAAGCTTTGGCGCAAGCGCGCTTCCAAAGCCTGTCTCGCTTTTTCTGTAGGGTTCCAAGACAAATCCTCTTTGTCATACGTAGCCCCTACCAACGCCTGGCGGCCAGGCTGGGGCCGCACAAATACCCCTCGGTTATAAATCATCGCTAGGGACTGCGGCAGGGCTACTGAGAGTAGTTCGCCTTTGACCAACCGGAAGGGCAGTGTCTTGAAAAATGGATTATGAAGGGCTTGCGCCCCTTCACAAAAAATTATCTGCTGGGCCGTGAGGCCCTGGTAGTGTACTTGCTCCCCCAGCTGCAGCTGGTCATACACAAAAGCCCCCTCTCGGTAAGCCCCTTGCTGGTCTAGGTAAGCCCGCGTCGCCTGAACAAAGCACCGAGTGTCCAAATAACCTGCCTGCTGCAATACCAGGCCGTCGTACTGATAAGCACTGTAAGGCGGCGAGGGGGCCACGGCAGCAATAAAATCAGTATAATCCCCTGCCTTTTTTTTCCACATGGTCCGCTCTTGGGGGGTAACAAAGGGCCTGAAAATGGGCATCGGATACAGGAAAGAGGTGCCTAAGGTGCGCTCCGCCGCTTGGTAAAACTGGGTAAGGTAGGGAAACAGGGTGTCGGCCAGCCAAGTTTTGACCATATGCCGGCCCGTCATAGGGTTATAGAGGCCAGCTGCTACGTCCGAGGCACTAGGGGCCTGGCTGTTGCCGATGACTAAGACGCGTTGGCCCTGTTTGAGCAGCTGCAAGGCTAGTACAGACCCTGCCAACCCTTGTCCTACAATTATAAAATCGACCAATGTGTGTGAATAATGATGAGTGATAAGTTATGAATGATCATCTTCATCGATCAATAATTTTCTAGACAGATGAGCAATCAATAAAATGAAAGAGTAGCGCGTAGAGGGATGTGTTTTTTGAGCCTCTACCTCCAAAATCAAGCAAGAGGAAAAAGTCAGTCACTTAAATCCATCATAAAAGCCTTAAAAGTTGAGTTTGATAATCCCCTATAGCGAGGACTTTGTAGCCAAAATTCTAACAAGCTGACCGCAAGTCCAAGCAGGTAAAACGGTGTACTAAAAACCGTCTTGATCATCTTCCATTTACTACCCATAGGACTTATTGGGCATTAAAGAGCCTATTTTAAAAGTGTCCTGATAAAAACGCTTTAATTTACAAAAGATGCCAGATGCTATTGTAAAAGCTATGACCGCCGTGGAGTATGGCCAAGTACAAGATGCCCAAACCAGTGCCAACTGGGTCTACCAAACCTTGCTGTAATGCAAAGGTAAATATGCACTATGGTAGAAGACGTTCAGAACATAGTGGAAGACAAACTGATAAAAAGTGAGTTCCATGAAGCATAAACGCCCCAGAAAAGTTTAAGCAAAAGAAAGCTTGTACTAATTGTGAAGCGTAAAAGAAGGATGTTTGTCTATGATGACTATGTCTGGATGAGGGGTTTAAAGAGGCTACGGGGGTAATAGGTGGTAGCCCTATCTTATTTTGGTAGGGGGCTCCTACTGGAGGCCTTGGATTGTAGTTTTGGGAGGCGTAGTAGGCACTGATAGCCCTGTTATTCACAGCCAGTGGGTGAGGAGCATAAAAGCCAGGAAAGTGTTAAGAGAGCGCATAGGGTGGTATGACACAATTCCCTTCTGTAAGGGAGCCAACACTTACGCGTTTCGCCTAGCATCTTACGGGGCAAAGGCAAAGCGCAAGTATTTGATGGTGGCTCCTTGGGCCAAGAACTGCTGCTCGTAAGCTGTCTGAATGCCGTGGTGGGTGGCCAGCCATGCTGATTGATACAGATCGTCCGTATACACCAAATCTATGATCGCCTCCGTCTGTAATACCTCCAGGGTATAGGCAAAAAGCGCTGCATCGTCTGTTTTGAGGTGTACCCTGCCGCCAGGCTGCAGGAGGGGGCGGTAGCGGGCTAGGAATTGGGGGCTGGTGAGCCGGCGCTTGGCATCCCGATCGCGCGGACGCGGGTCTGGAAAGGTAATGTAGATTTCACTGATTTCTTGAGGGGCAAAAAATTGGGCCAATTGCTCGATCTTGGTGCGTAAAAAGGCCACATTGCGCAGGTCGTGGGCTGCCGCTGCGGTACTGCCGGCCCAGAGGCGGGCGCCTTTGATGTCGATGCCTAGGAAGTTTTTGTGGGGAAATTGCTGGGCCAGGCCCACGGTGTAGGCGCCTCTGCCACAGCCTAGTTCTACCACCAGCGGCTGGGTGTTCTGAAAGTAGGTGGGGCGCCATT
>JBCCWZ010000053.1:0-5532 GCA_039192615.1 Bacteroidota bacterium | reverse complement strand
TTACAGTGAATAATAGGAACAGAGTTTTCTTCAAGTACAAACGTTACTCTTTATCAATCATTGGTTTAAATGTATGATGATTTATATAGGCAATATAAATACAGTAAAAACACAATACAAATACACATATGGATTCTATTTATTCTATTATACCAACAGGAGCACATATTCTTAGGTTTTTAAGCCAGCCATAGCTGTTCTGGGAATAGCCTGGACTTAATTCCAGTTTAGTGACTGACACAATACATAGCAACAATACATGAATTATAACGCAACAACTACACAATTATGAACTGAATGAAGGATTGAATTCTACAAAATTACCAGCGATGATGACGGTACTTTGGCCAACGCACAGTACAAGACGGTGACTGAAGAAAGCAGATGTCACACTGAATATGTATGTTGATGTGATGACATAGCCAATCTTATCTGTACCGTACTGACACGCCACATATGCCTAAAGGTGAAAATAATGCCGATATGTCACACATGAATGTATCACTAGTCTCCTGATACAAGGTCGTATAATGCCGCTGATTCTTTTCTAGGATTTCTTCCCATACCTTATCATTTAGTAGCGTGAAGGCTTGCTCTAGATTAAGGTCAAGCCCCATCAGATACTCCTTCTTGCTCATCGCTTCCCACTCCTGCTTCAAATTTTCATGGTAACGAGGAACTGTTTGCTTGAGGTAGAGGATAATTGTACGTCTCCACTCTGCTTCCTTTGGCTTTGCCAGTGCTAAGTGTTTCTTCCAGACCATGGTAAAATGTGCTCTATACGTTTCTAAGCCCTTTAATAGCTGGTCTATTTGTTGATTTTTAGAGAGCTGTTGCTGTTCCTCTGAAAGATTAAAGGCGCAGCTCGATGTGATGAGCGTTCCGCCTAAGATTAACAGGGCCAAGAGCACGTCTTTGTACCTAAAAAAAAGGGGGGGGGGGGGGAGTACACACATGTCATAATTTTTGTATTATCCTGCCAATGTTAGGTGCTCAAAAGCTGCTACGGTGAGGCCAGGCGCTACACTCCCAAGATATTGGGTAATGTTGGCGCTGTTGTCTTTGATAAAAGGCTGGTTGAGTAGCGTATTTTCTTTGAAAAACTTGCTGAGACGGCCTTGAGCAATCTTGTCGAGCATCGCTTCGGGCTTGCCTTCATTGCGGGCTTGCTCTTGGGCAATGTTAAGCTCTCGTTCTGTGACTTCGGCAGGAACGCCGTCTTTGTCCAGGGCGAGGGGATTCATGGCAGCGATTTGCATGGCGATGTCTTTGCCGGCTTCGATGACTTGGGGACCTTCAGCCCCTTGTAGTCCAACAAGGACACCAAGCTTTTGGCCCATGTGGATGTAGGGCACTACGGTGTCACTTTGAAGGGTTTTATAGGCACTAAGGGTGACTTTTTCGCCGATCTTGCCGATGAGGTCGGTAATTTTTTCTTCCACAGAAAGACCGTCTAGGGGCAGCGCTAGGAGCGCTTCGATAGTTGCAGGTTGATGCGCGAAGGCCACAGCGAGGATAGCCTCACCGAGCTGCTGGAAATGCTCATTTTTGGCCACAAAGTCGGTTTCGCAGCCCAGTGCAATCATGATGCCGTAGTTGCTTGCTTCGTTGGTCTTAGCAAACACAGCCCCCTCGGTCGTAGTGCGGTCAGCCCGGGCTGCTGATATTTTCTGCCCCTTTTTCCTGAGTAGGTCAATAGCCTTTTCAAAGTCGCCTCCGGCTTCTGTCAAAGCCTTCTTACAGTCCATCATGCCGGCGCCTGTTTGCTGCCGAAGCTTGTTAATATCTTGTGCGGTGATCATGGGTGGTTGGGTTTATGAGAGCATTGATTGATTTGTTGATTGCCCTAATGGTCGTTTTTTGAGTGCTATTGGGCTCGGGCAATACTGCCTCGTTGAAGCCCTTGCACCCTACTAGGGAGCGGACTAAGCCGTTCTTAGTACCTAGGAGTTGGCTATGCAGGTGTTGTTTCCTCCTTTTCAGCTTTCTTCTTGGTGGTCTTAGTGGCTGTTTTAGGAGCGATTTTGCTGGCTACCTTTTTGGCAGGTTCTTTTTCTTGGGTTGTCGCCGCCTTTTTAGGCACTTTAGCGGTTGTTTTCTTGGCTTCCTCTGCTGCTGACTTCGTAGTTTTATCTGCCGCTTGTTGGGTGGCTTTAGGAGCTGGTACTACAGCTTCTTCTGTTGAAGAAGTTAGCTTTTTGACATTTCTATCGCGTTTGGCAGCGACGGCTTCTTGAGTGGCTTTGGGCTTAGCAGGAGCCTCTTCGGCGTGCTTTTTGCGTTCGGCCAGGCCATCTTCGATGGCGCTTCCTAGGGCTTTGATGATGAGCTCGACAGAACGCGAGGCGTCGTCATTGCTAGGGATAGGGTAGTCGACACATGTAGGATCGGTGTTGGTGTCTGTGAGTGCAAAGACTGGGATGCCTAGCTTTTGGGCTTCTTTGACAGCGATGTGCTCGCGGTTGATGTCGACGATAACCAAAGCAGCCGGCAGCCGCGTCGTATCAGCTACTCCTAGAAGGAGGCGCTCTAGTTTGGCTTTTTCACGGGCAATCATGAGCTGCTCCTTTTTGGCCATGTTTTGGTAGGCCGTGTCTTTCATCAGCTTCTCAAAAGAGGTCATCTTTTTGATCAGTCGGCGGATCGTCACAAAATTCGTTAGCGTACCACCTAGCCAGCGTTCTGTCACATATGGCATGCCTAACCGCTTAGCTTCTTGCTCTACGACAGCCTTAGCTTGCTTCTTCGTAGCTACAAAGAGAATCCGTTTGCCAGCCCGGGCAAGGCCCTGGAGGGCTTGGGTGGCTTCTTGAAGCTGGAGCAGGGTTTTGTTGAGATCAATGATGTGAATACCATGGCGCTCCATGAAGATGAAGGGGGCCATATTGGGGTGCCATTTTCGGGTCAAATGCCCAAAATGAACGCCTGCCTCGAGTAAGTCTTTGTGTTGTAATTTCATGAATCAAAAGGGGCTTATCGTTTGCTGAACTGGAATCTTTTGCGGGCCTTTCGTTGGCCGTATTTCTTACGCTCTACCATCCTTGGGTCGCGCGTCAGATACCCCGCCTGCTTCAACCTGGGACGGTGCGCAGCCTCTACTTGGCAGAGGGCGCGGGCAATAGCCAGGCGCAGGGCCTCTGCTTGGCCTTTAAGGCCACCGCCGTGGATGTTGGCCTGAATGTTGTACTGCTGGGCTACTTCGACTTCATGCAGGGGTTGTTGTACCACCATTTGCAAGACTTTAGAGGGGAAGTAGCTGTCGAGTGGTCGTTTGTTAACTTTGATTTCTCCGGGACCGCTAGTTAAATAGATGCGAGCGATGGCTGTTTTTCTTCTACCGAGGGCATTGATTGTGTCCATGTATTAATTTTTTAAGGTCATTTTTTGAGGCTGCTGAGCAGCGTGGTTGTGGTCGGGGCCAGTGTATACAAAGAGTTGGTGAAACAGCTGGCGACCGAGTCTGTTTTTGGGGAGCATGCCTTTGACGGCGCGCTCGATGATGAGGGTGGGAAACTTAGCCTGGAGCTTGCGGGGGGTAGTAGTTCTTTGTCCACCAGGATAGCCAGTGTGTGAGAGGTATTGTTTGTGCTCCCATTTGTTACCTGTCAGGCGTATTTTATCAGCATTGATGACGATCACATTGTCGCCACAAGCTACGTGCGGGGTAAAATGGGGTTTGTGCTTGCCTCGGATGAGGGAGGCTATTTGGCTGGCGATTCGGCCTAAGGGCTGATCTTCTGCATCGATGAGCAACCATGCTTTGTCTGCAGTGAGCCGGTTGGTAGCTATGGTTTTATAACTGATGGGGTCCACGTTATTTTTTTTTAATCCAATAAAAAAGCACCTATGTAGTGCCATAGAGTGTCAAAAATAGTAGCTTCTTCATTTCTATGCAACTATTGGGCAATGATTGATGCATTACTCCTTAGGGTAATGTTTATCATATGCTGCTACTACCTTTTGTAGGAAGGTAGGTGCTTCTTGGTAGGCTTGGATGGCTTCTTGATAATAATTTGATGCGTCGGCTTTCTTTCCCGCTGCTTCGGCTTCCTTTCCTAGTTCTTCTGCTTTTAGGCCTTCTTCTGCATTTTCGAATGCCGCTGCAAGTGATAGGCCAATTTCTTGTCGTCGTAAATCTTTGCTTATGGAAATCTCTTTAAAGGCCTCTTTGCGTTCCTGAGCCAATACGCTGGATTGGAAATCGTACACTTGTAATAACAGACTGGCATTGAGCGAGCACTTATCCCTGGATGCGTGTTTTTCAGAGTATTCATTTCTTATTGTTTCCAATTGTCTTTTGGCCTCCTCTCTTGCTTGTTCAACGGCTTGGTGTTCCTCGGTCTTAGTGACTGTTTGAGGGGCGGCTTGGGGAGCTACCGGAGGGTTGCGGCGATTTTTCTTCTGCGAGGATGAGAAGATGCAACCAGTGTTGAAGAGCGTGCTAATCAAGAAGAGTAGAGCCAAAAAAGCATTTTTACGGAGCATGGTTATTCAAATTCGTTTTTAATTCAACAAAGAGCACCTACATAGTACTATTGAGCTGTCAAATTTCACAACTTTTTCTTTCCTATGCAATGGTGGACGATGGGTGGCTTTGCATCTGCGGGGCGGGGCTGGCGTACCGTGTGAGCTGTTTGAGCAGCGTCGTAAAGTCAGCTGCATAAGGCGCTTGCACAACGATAGCTTGCCCTTGAAGGCCGGTAAAAGCCAACTGGTAGGCATGCAGAGCGACCCTAGCTGCTAAGGGGCGTTCTTTGGTACTTTGCCGCAGGTGGTAATGGCGCTTGAGGGTAGAGAGGTAGAGCTGCTGGCCGCCATACTGCGTATCGCCCACAATAGGGGCTTGGAGGTAGGCGGCATGTATCCTGATTTGATGCAGGCGGCCGGTAATGGGCTGGCAATGCACTAGGGTATAACCAGCAAAGTTTTGGAGGGTAGTGAAGATCGTGGTGGCTTGCTTGCCGTGGCGGGGGTCGACTTTGGCGCGATGATAGCGGGTGATGCTGAGGGGCGCCTGGACAGCGTGTCCTTGAAAGTGGTGGTGGCCTGTGAGGACAGTATGGTAGGTTTTGGCTACCGTTCGGGCTTCAAATTGCTGACACAAGGCCTGGTAGGCTGCGGGGTGTTTGGCCAGGGCTAGGGCGCCAGACGTGGTTTTGTCAAGGCGGTGGGCTACTTGGGCCGCGGGGTGATAGGCTTGGGCTAGCTGTAGGAGGTAAGGTGTTGCACTGTTGCGCTCGGTGAGGGTAGCGAGCAGTGGCGGCTTGTTGACTACCAGGTAATCCTCATCCTCATACAAGATCAAAGAAGCAAAGCGGGGTGTTGCCACAGTCGAGCTAGTTAAGACATGCAATATGATAGTCCAATCTCTGTCAATTATAAAATATTGGAAGCTACTCGTGCGCTAGGCGCTGTGTTGTGGCTTTGGCTACAGCTATTACCTCGTTTATAGCTGCCCCGGTTGTTTGGTAGGCCTTGGTGGCCTTTTTGTAAGCCTCCATGGCCTCGGGTAGCTTCCCTTTTTTCTCCAGC
>JBCCWZ010000052.1:0-5589 GCA_039192615.1 Bacteroidota bacterium | reverse complement strand
GCGAGCGAGACCACCCCGTACCCCACCGACAACGTAGCCAACGCCAAGCAGCTGCTGGCAGAAGCAGGATATCCTGAAGGTAGAGGATTACCCCCTATTGTTTTGGATGTAACTGCTAATACCGTGCGCCGACAAATAGGAGAATTCTTCCAAAAATGTATGGCACAGATAGGCATCAAAGTAAAAGTAGTTCCCAACATCTTCCCTGAACTTTCCAAGAAAGTCCATCAAAAACAGACTGTAATGCACTTAATGGGCTGGAGTAGTGATTATCCAGACGCAGAAAATTTCCTCAACGGGTTGTACAAGAGTGACCAACGGGTAGTAGGCATGGGGGCTAATTTTAGTGACGCCGAATACAATGCTTTGTATGAAAGAGCAACCGTCATGCAGCCTTCACCTGCCCGCACAGCCCTGTATACGCAACTCAATAGGATAGCAGCAGAAAAGCTACCTGCTATTTACATTGTACACAAAAAACACCCTGTCCTCTACCACGGCTGGGTCAAGAACTATCGCTGGTCTGACTGCCACTACGGCAATGAGCAGTACATGGATATTGACCTAGAGGCCAAAAGAACTTTGAAAGCCAAGTTCTAGGCTAGCCTAGTAGGACTACTATGAATATCTACCAATACATCACCAGGAGGCTGCTTTATGCCATTCCTATCTTGATTGGGGTCACCCTACTGATCTTTCTACTGTTCAATGTCGTAGCTGGTGATCCTACTATAGTATTGCTAGGCAAATATGCAACGGCCCAGCAGATGGCCGAGCTGCGGCATGAGTTAGGCCTAGATCGATCTCTATTCGTGCAGTACCTAGATACGCTGAAGTCTGCTTTTACCTTAGACTTTGGCCGCTCCTGGGCTACTAAACAACAGATTGCACAGATGATCAAAACAGGAGGTGCTGTCTCCCTTACCCTGTCTATCCCCGCCTTTGTCATTGCCAGCCTGGCTGCCATTGCCATTGCATTGTTAGCCGCTTTTTTCCGTGGCACCTTACTCGACAGAAGCTTGGTCGTGCTTAGCGTCATCATGATGAGCATCTCCTTACTAGCCTATATCCTTTTTGGCCAATGGGTCCTTGCCTACAAGCTAGGATGGTTTGAGATTGCTGGCTACGAGTATGGCTTTCCTGATTTTATCCCCTACATTATTTTACCGGCCATTATCTGGATTGTACTGAGTATTGGCCCAGACATGCGTTTTTACAGAACGGTGATGCTAGACGAGGTGTACCAAGATTATGTGCGAACAGCCCGGGCTAAGGGCCTTTCTTACCGCGTGATCTTGTTCAAGCACGTCCTCAAGAATGCCATGATTCCCATCATCACTAACTTGGTTATTCAGCTGCCCACCCTGATCTTAGGGGCATTGTTGATTGAAAACTTCTTTGGCATTCCTGGGCTGGGCAGTATCACGCTACAGGCCATCAACAACTCTGATTTTCCTGTGATCAAGGCCATGACGATCCTGTCGTCTGTGCTGTATATCCTTTTCAATATCATCATCGACGTGCTCTACACCTGGGTAGACCCGCGTGTAAAACTACAATAGCTCACGGCCCATGACTACCTCTTCTGCTCCCCAATCGTTTTGGGCAGCCACCATGCACCAATTGCTTCAAAAGAAGCTCACCATAACTGCTTTGGTAGTCGTGAGTCTCTACTTGATCGTAGCCCTACTAGCCCACCTTGGCCTAGTGGCTAGCGGTTGGAATGTAGAAGTAGGTGGCTCTTATGAAGCCCCTAGTTGGCAGCACTGGATGGGAACTGACCTTTTTGGTAGGAGTGTGGGGGCCAAAATCATCAAAGGCACTGAAGTAGCCATGAGCGTAGGCTTTATAGTGGGCCTCATTGCCGTCCTCATTGGGCTTACCCTAGGCGCCCTGGCCGGCTACTTTGGCGGTATCGTAGATGAGTTGGTAGTGTGGCTCTACAGCACAGTAGCCTCTATTCCCAACATCATGCTGCTCATTGCCCTGACCTTGATCATGGGTAAAGGTCTTTTATCCGTATACATTGCTTTAGGCATGACCAACTGGGTAGAGCTTTGCCGGTTAATTCGAGGAGAGGTCAAACGCCATAGAGACCGAGAGTACGTACAGGCAGCAGCAGCAATTGGGGCCAGTCCCTGGCGTCAACTAGGCAGACACATCTTGCCCAATGTCCTACACATCGTGATCATTCGATTTTCGCTCATCTTTCAAGCCGCCATCAAGTCAGAAGTCATCCTCTCCTACCTCGGCCTGGGCGTGCAAGACAGTCCTAGCTGGGGCGTGATGATTGACGATGCTAAGGTAGAATTGACGCGTGGTATTTGGTGGCAACTAACTTTTGCTACGCTGGCCATGTTTTTGATTGTATTAGCCTTTAACATCCTGAGCGACGCGCTCCGCGATGCCCTAGACCCAAAGCTCAAAGGCAAATAAAACCAAGTACTAGCACGGAAGTGCTAGCCAAGTTAGAAAGTAAAGCATCATGGCGGACAAGATTCTTGAAGTCAAACAGCTAGTCACTCAGTTTAAAACCAGCCAGGGCCTGGTTACCGCCGTAGACGGCGTTTCTTTTGATGTGTACAAAGGCAAGTCCCTCGGCATTGTAGGCGAATCAGGCTCCGGTAAGTCCACCATTGCTTTATCCCTCATGCGGCTCATTGAGCCCCCGGCTGGCCAGATTGTAGGAGGGGCCATACAACTCCAGGGCCAAGACCTTTTGCAGCTATCAGACCGAGCTATGCAGCAGGTGCGGGGAGATCGCATCTCTATGATCTTTCAAGAGCCGATGACTTCGCTGAACCCAGTGTTTACGGTAGGCAACCAAATCACGGAGACTTTGCTGTTGCACCAAGACATCACTCCTAAAGAAGCCCAAGCCCGAAGTATTGAATTGCTAGCGTTGGTAGGCATTCCTGCCCCGGAGAAACGTGTGCAAGAGTATCCTCACCAACTTTCTGGCGGCATGCGGCAGCGCGTCATGATTGCCATGGCCCTGGCCTGCGAGCCAGCTGTCCTGATTGCCGATGAGCCTACTACGGCCTTAGATGTGACAATTCAAGCACAAATCCTGGATCTGTTACAGAAATTGCAAGAGGAGCAGGATATGGGGATCATTCTAATTACCCATGACTTAGGGGTAGTAGCAGAGATGTGTGACGAGGTGGCGGTCATGTACTGTGGTAAGATCGTAGAGCAAGCCGACGTACGCACGCTCTTTAGCCAGCCTGCGCATCCGTATACCCAAGGATTGTTAGCCTCTATTCCTTCTTTAGACCCTTCACACGTAGGCCAAGACCATCGATTGCCTACGATTGAGGGGACAGTGCCGCCTTTGACGCGTTTGCCGTCGGGATGCAACTTTCAAGACCGCTGCTCACGTGCTGATGAGGCGTGTAAGGGCGCCCAGGGCGAGCCTGCCCTAGCCCCTGTAGCATCCGAGCACCTGGCTGCGTGTTTTCATCCTTTGCATGGCCCTTTGAAATCAGCTTGATATGGAATCTAAACAGCCCTTACTAGAAGTTCGCCATCTATCTAAACGTTTTCCCATTCGAGGAGGTATCCTGGGCAACGCTATGGGCCATGTCCAGGCCGTAGATGATGTGAGCCTAAGCATCCAAAAAGGAGAAACCCTGGGCCTGGTAGGTGAGTCAGGCTGTGGCAAATCGACGCTAGGCAGGTCCCTCTTACGGCTTATAGAGCCCAGTGCTGGTCAGGTACTGTTTGACGGCACAGACATTACCCAGCTCGATGCCCAGGCTATGCGGGCCATGCGTCGCAGAATGCAAATTATCTTTCAAGACCCCTATGCTTCCTTGAACCCACGCATGACCGTGCGGGCCATCCTAGAAGAGCCGCTGAAAATCCACCAGCTTTTTCCTACCCCTGAAGCACGCCAAAAACGCTTGTGCGAATTGCTGGACTATGTGCAGCTACCCAAAGAAGCCCTAAAAAAGTACCCCCATGAGTTCTCAGGTGGCCAGCGCCAGCGCATCTGTATTGCCCGGGCTTTGGCCGTAGATCCGGAATTTATTGTATGTGATGAGTCCGTCTCTGCCCTCGACGTGTCGATCCAAGCCCAGGTCATCAACCTGCTGATGGACTTACAAAAGGAATTGGGCCTGACGTACCTCTTCATTGCCCACGACCTGAAAGTCGTTGAATTTATCTCCCACCGCGTGGCAGTCATGTACCTCGGCAAGATTGTAGAAATGGCCCCTGCCCAAGACATTTACCAAAACCCCTGCCATCCCTACACCAAAGCCCTGCTCTCGGCCATTCCAGTGCCTGATCCTACCTATAAAAAAGAACGTATCCTTCTGCAGGGCGATGTACCAAGTCCTCTGTCACCCCCAGCGGGCTGCCATTTCCATCCCCGATGCTGGCGCGCTACGGATGAATGTCAAGCCGCTTATCCTGAAGTTACCTCACTCGATGAGCAGCATACCTTTCGCTGCTATCATCCCTTAACACAGGCTTAGTAATGATGTATTAGTTTTTTTTGGCCCACCAGTAAAGCACGGAACTTAGTTCCGCGCTAGGAGGGCCAACTTGAATGATGCACAATACAATGCCTTGTAAGAGCAAGCCGCTGGCTTGTCAGATGTCCCCTAAAGGACTCGGATTTATGAGCAAATGAATCAGCTAGTAGCAGAAAAAGTGGCCCGCATCTACCTAAACCATGCCGCAAAGTATACTATGAATCATAGTTGGCTCAAAAAGCATATACTGGCATCCAGTTTTATCATGGATACAGATCAGTACCTGGATGTTGATATAAAGAAAAATGGGCTCTGAAGGCTAGTTTTTAAGCTTTCATAAACTGAGATGGCAGAAAGAATGCAAGTCTTATTCCGATCATACTCTCTATTTTGGCCCAGCTAGGTGTAATTGGAAATCATCCTTTACTATCAATAGGCTACCAATAGGAGGCTCCTACCCAAGCAATATACCCCTTTAGCGTCCTCTGCTGTAAATTGGAAAGATTACTGAGGACACCTAATCAGTTTGCTGACCTTAATCCTTTTCTTATCTTCTTCTCTTTCCTTTCTTTTTTCTCTTTCCCTTCTTTCCTTTCTTTTTTCTCTTTTCTTTCTTTTCTTTCTTTTCTTTCTTTTCTTCTTCTTTTTCGTCCTTGTTCCCTGTATTCTTTTCCTTTTCGTCCTCTTTCCCTTTTTTCGCTTCCTCTTCGTCTTTTTCCTTTTTTCCGTCTTTTTCTTTTATGACTATTTTGATTTTCTCCTTCTTTTTCCTAGAAAGCAAGGTCCTTGCTTTATTCAAGGCGTTGCCCGGCCAGCCAGCCAGAAGCTTAAGGGTATTTACTACAGTATTGCCTTTCGCTAGGTATTCATACTGCTCATCTTTTTTCTTTTCTTTTTTGCTTTCCCTTTTGTCCTTGCTCTTGCGAGGTTTTTTTTTGACTGTCGGCTTTTTTTCTTCTGACTGACTGCTTAATAACCGTCTTAGGAGGCTTTTTCTCTTTTTTGGAGCTTTTTTATTTTCTGTTTCTTTGCCTTCTAGCTTTTTTATAACCGTGCTCTCTTCTATTCTGTTACTCCCTTTATTTTTGTTGCTGCTATTCTCTTCTAG
>JBCCWZ010000051.1:0-5592 GCA_039192615.1 Bacteroidota bacterium | reverse complement strand
ATATAGGGCCTGCACATCGCCCTTGATATAGTAGTAGGTAAACAGCTGGCAACGGTCGAGCGTTTTGAGGGTAGAAAAAGTATGGAGCGAAATGCGGACTTCGTATCCGACTCCACTTACATCAACGATGATGTGGGTGGGAGCTTTATGAATCAGTTGGCCTGTCAGGTGTGCAATCACGTTTATTGAGTTATGAGCTATGAGTGATGAGTGATCAATGATAGGGGTAATGCTTAGATATAAATCGAATGCATTCCTGATAACTCATCACCCATCACTGTTTGAGCGATGTTTGTGTAGTACATGCAGATCGATCAGGACTTTGACTCTAGCTAGGAGCTCTCTGAACGATGTGCGGGTAAAGATAGGATGGGCTACGTCGCCTGCAGCAAAAACAGAGGCCTTGACGTTGCAGCAGTGGCTGATATATAACGCTCGGTAGCCGTGAAAGCGCTGTGTGATGATGACCATCTCTTTGATCCCTAATATCTTTTTAGCCCGCCTGATGGAGGCTAAAGTATTAGTGCCTTCAATGTCTAGCGTGATCGCTTCTGCTGGTATACCTTGTTTGACCAGAATCTTTTTCATAGCCAAAGGCTCATTATAATAATGGCGGTCATGAGTGCCACTCAAGACCAAATGCTCTACTTTGCCCTGCTGATAGAGCCAAGCAGCGGTAGCCACTCTTTTGTCAAAAAGTGTACTGACAGTACCATTGAGACATCTAGGGCTAGTGCCGAGTACCAAGCCATACTTAGTAGGGCGTATTTGCTTTAAGCTGCTATAGAGGGCTTTTTGGGTATGGACTATGACCCACAAATTACAAGCCATAAATAGGCTACCTAGTACCAACAGTACTCCTAACATTACACTTGTCCATGCCCTTACATATGCCATTGATGAATTGAAGGTAGATAACTACCATCAAAGAAACCTAAAAAGTAAAGGATAAAAAAGTATAGTGGGTAGGGAAATCCTTGCATAGCGAAGTGTTGGCAGATACTGGGAATGAATGCTAGTTTTGGGAGCAGTCGCTAGCAGCAGCCATGCCTGCCCTGATCTGGTGCAGGAAGCGGTATCGCTATGACTTTACCCAGCTACCAATAAGCTATCCATGATGTATCTACGTCGTCTTTTTTTGATTCTGATAGGACTATTGTTGACCCCCACCGTGTCAGCGCATATTAATAAGGCTGCCTTGCAAAGGTACAAGGCAGCCAAAAAACACTATGCTGCCTCCAACTACACTGCGGCTCAAGCTGTGCTTGCGCCATTGATGAAGGAGGAGGAAAAAAATGACCTTTCTCCTTATGTCTTGTTTTATTATGCCCTGGCTGCTTATCACAATGAAGAGCCTGCTTTGGCTGAACGTACGTTTACGACGCTTGTGGAGGAGTTTCCTGCTTGGGAGCAGCAGGAGGAAGTGTGGTACTGGCTGGGCCAACTCAGGTTGGAAGCTCAAGATTATACAGAAGGGCTCGCTTACCTGGCCAGTATCACGAGCCAGCGACTGGCGAAGCCTGTAGCCCAGATGAAGACTTACTTCCTAGGCCAGGTAGATGACCTCGCTACTTTGCAAACGCTGCTGAGGCTTTACCCACAAGATCGAACCATTGCTCAAGTTTTGTTTGACCGCTTGGTACATCAGCCTGTCATCAGGCGCGACCCTGAATTGCTCCATATGCTGGCGCGTGATTTCAACTTGATCTTCAAGGAGCAAGACTTGCTGCAGGGCCTTCTTTCTTTGAAAAAGGACAGCTATAACGTGGCTGTCTTCTTGCCTTTTTTTGTAGACGAAGTAGACTATGAAGAAGCAACGAGCAATCCATTGGTCATCACCCTCTACCAAGGCATCAAGGCAGCTGTGGCAGCCCTGGCTGAGCAAGGAATCAAGATTAATCTTTTTGCCTATGACACGAAAAAGGATCCAGCTATTACAGCAGGATTGTTAGCACAAAAAGAGATGAAGTACATGGACTTGATTATTGGCCCGCTGCATGCCTCTACAGTGCCGCTGGTTACTGCCTTTGCCCGTGCCCATAGCATCAATCTATTCAATCCCCTTTCGGAGAACGCTGAGGTAGTAGACGACAATCCGTTTGCTTTTTTATTCAAACCAAGCCTAGAAACCCAAGCCAGAAAAGCCGTCGAGTTTACGCTTAAAAACGTCCCCGAAGAGACCAGTATAGGAATTATTTACGGTACCTCAGCTGAAGACGCTATTCAAGCCAACACTTATAAACAGCATATTGAGCGCATGACAGGCCAGGAAGTTGCGTTGATGCTGCCCCTAGCGCCAGAAAAATCCCTTTATTTCTTACATCAACTGAGAGGGCTCGTAGAGGCAGAAGATAAGGAAGTGCCTGAAGAAGAGCATGAAGAACTATTAAGGCTGACTAGTCTAACGCACCTTTATGTGGCTTCTAAGGATGAATTGATTGCGGCTAATGTGCTGAGCGCGGTAGAGATGCTGAAAATTAACCCGCATATTATTGGCTATGAAGCATGGCTTAAAAATAACGCTCTGACCTTGGATCAGCTTCAGCGCCTCCGACTGTCTTTAGTAGCTCCTGACTATATTGACTATCAAAGAGCCAGTATACGCGATTTCAGGTGCCATTTCTATGAGCAGTTTGCCCAGTATCCTACCAAGTGGGCGTGTATAGGCTACGAAATGATGCTTTTCTTGGGCCATATGTTAAACCAACATGGCATCTACTTTCAGAAGCATTGGGCAAAACAGGCGTATCAAGGGACTGTCTTTTCAGGTGTTGCTTATAGCACTCATCATGACAACCAACAGGTACCTATTGTGCAGCTCAAACGCGGTAAATTCGTTATCTGTAATCAATCAGTCATGAAAGATTAAGCAACGATGAAGAAGCGCCCTACGTCAGCCCCAATATGTACTCCCAAGCCCACCAAGCAGCCTCGCGCAAGCCTTATCACACAACTTTTCATCTTGCCCATTCTGGCCTACCAATCCCTTATATCACCCCTCATTCCAGGTAGTTGTCGTTTTCAGCCTAGCTGCTCTAACTACACCAAAGAAGCCATCACGAAACATGGTGTGCTCAAAGGCGTCTGGATGGGCATAAAAAGGCTAGCCCGTTGCCATCCGTGGGGAGGCAGTGGCTACGACCCAGTACCTTAACGTTTGATTGTAAAGGGGACTTTTGATTGCTAAACTTGCCCCCTCGCTGTAGTATTTTAGGCGTTTTAGTAGCTTGTAACGACGTAATATTAATCCTGTACTTTCGATGATTTCCTACTATAGATGAAAAGAAGTATGCCAGCTACTATCAACGGGAAGCTTAGTAACTGGGGTACCCTTGGGATCCCCCAACTTCCTGCCCAGACTACTTTGCTTTCTTTGAAGACCTCATAGAAGATACGCAACCCAAAAACGATGATGCCAAACAGCCCAATCATTTCTCCTGGTCGTAGCAAACCTTTCTGAGTGCTCCATCGGTAAAACAGCAGGAAGAACAATACCAGGGAAGAGAAAGCTTCATAGAGTTGGGCCGGATGCCTGACGATGCCCAGGGTATTGATATGAGCTACATACGCTCCCCTTTTATTTTTCGAGAGCTCATAATGCAGCGGTTGATCTTGCTTTTCAGCCAAGTGTCTGCTGATATGAGGTTCTTTTACCAGCGAGCGTTTGACATCGTTTTCCAAAAAATTCCTAATCGCTGTTTCCTCAAAAGAACCATGCTTGAAAGCAATAGCCAGCGTTACGGGTTGGTAATTGTCGTCATTGGGCAATAACGCCTTGCTTTTGGTGATTGTTACCTTTTGAATAGCCCTACTACTGGCTTGAAGCTGCTGGGTGACATCGCGTGCAAACAAAACACCATAACGGCTATGGGTAGGTTTCCCAATAATTTCTGAGTTCATAAAATTGCCTATTCTGATGAAGCAACCAGCTAAAATACCTACGATTACCAGGCGATCCATGAACCATAAATAGCTTTGGCCTTCTCTACGCTGTTTTTTGATTGTCAGTTTAGGGGGCCATAAACGGAGGTCAATTACATAATTTACATAGATATAAACAGCAATGAGGAGCCCTATAGCAGCCCCATGACTCGCCAATCCTTGATAGCCCGTAAACTTGAAGGTAGGCTCGAAGGTAAAAGGCAAAAAGATTTCAAGGGGATGCTGGGAAAAATAAGCAAAGTCATAAAATAACACATGACCTAAACGTGCACCGATCATAGTGCCCAGAAATACATACACCATAGCCACGTCTAGGTATGCCAAGTTCTTTCCCTCTTGGCTCCACATATAGCGCCCTATTTGCTGGCCTAATAAAAAACTTACTGCAAACAACGCCCCATACCATCGAAGCTCCCAACTACCGAGTTGCAACATAACAGGGCTAACATTCCAAATAATCATGAATACTGATTTAAAATTGTATGCCACAATAATAAAAAAAAGTAGGAGAATTGTCTGATGTATTGCCTTCCTAAGAGATAATGGGGCCTTGTCATAGTTGGCACCTACCCCCAGCTCAGGCCTTGATTCATCACTAATAATTCATAACTCATCATTCATCACGCTATGTATATTGCCCCTCTCAAAGACTTCCTAGACGCCAAAGTAGCCCAATACAACCATCCCACCTTTATTCAGGACGACCCCATTTGTATTCCACATCGCTACCAGCACCAACAAGACATTGAGGTGGCTGGCTTTTTTGCCGCTATCCTGGCCTGGGGCCAGCGCCAGGTGATCATCAACAAATGCCACGCGCTGTTGGAGATGATGGATCATACGCCGTATGATTTTATCCTGCACCACCAGCCCGCAGACCTGAAGCCTTTGCTTCATTTTAAGCACCGCACCTTCAATGCGACGGACACGCTTTATTTCATTCATTTTTTACGTCAACACTATCAACAACACGAGACTTTGGAGGAAGCTTTTTTACAAGGCATTGCACCGCAGGATAGCTCTGTAGAAAAAGGGTTGGTATACTTTCATGAGCACTTTTTTAGCCTGGCGGAGGCGCCAGTGCGAACCCGCAAGCATATTGCCACGCCGGCCCGCCGCGCTGCTTGCAAGCGCCTCAACATGTTTTTGCGGTGGATGGTGCGTAAGGATAATAAGGGGGTAGACTTTGGCTTGTGGCAGCGGATTCAGCCTCATCAACTGGTTTGTCCTTGTGATGTGCACGTAGGCCGGGTAGCTAGGAAATTGGGGCTTTTACAACGGAAACAGACAGACTGGCGGGCTGCCCTGGAGCTCACCCAACACCTCAAGGCCCTGTCGCCCACAGACCCGGTGCAGTATGACTTTGCGCTCTTTGGCTTGGGAGTGGCTGAACAGTTCTAACGCCGGCTATAACAGAAGCAGAGCCATGCTACTTTCCATTTTAATATCTTCTTTGTTAAATTTGCTTTCCTTTTTAAACTAAATGATGTCGCTAGAAGCATTTGATGTAGACATTGCACGACCCAGTGGCGTGCGAGTTTATGAGTTGGGAGAGAATTTTTGGAGGCTTTTTGAGCACAGCCTAGTAGAAAAGGGACAGTTAACCGCTACCATCAGCACCCACAAGTCGCCCAGCAGCCTCCAGCTCTT
>JBCCWZ010000050.1:0-5744 GCA_039192615.1 Bacteroidota bacterium | reverse complement strand
GAAATTGCCTCGACAGCGTATTCATCACTCATTACAGCCTCTTATTCCTATTTCAGGCAGTGTCTCCAAAAAGATTCCCCTCCTTTTAAGGAGGGGTCAGGGGTGGTTAACCAACTAATAAGAGAAAGATGAACTATTAGCAAGGACTTATCAGCGGCAGAAGTTGCCTCGGCAGCGTATTCATCACTCAATTACAGCGCCGCCAAAGTCGCTTGGGCTTGCTCGATGTTCGTTACTTGATCAATAATAAGGAGCAGCTGCGTTTTGACTTCTTTCATGCGACAGCGGTGGGGATGCTGCTGGACATAAGCGAGCATTCGCTCTAGCAGGCTGTGGGACTGATGCTGCGTTTCGGCGGATAAGTAGCACCGCATGGCGCCGCTCTTGAGCTTGAGCTTGTTGAAGCCCAGTTGTTGGGCCTGCCAGCGCAGCTGCACGAGCTGGATCAGGGCTTGGACAGGCGGGGGCAACGGCCCAAACCGATCTTGGAGTTCTTGCTGAAAAGCATGTAAAGCAGCCTCCTCTTGCAGGCTATCTAAGCGGGCATAAAGACTAATGCGCTCGGACACATTACTGACATAGGTGACTGGAATGAGCACTTCCCAATCTGTTTCAATGGCACAGTCGGGCACCGCAGGGGCCTGGGCTTTGGCCTGTAGCTCCTCAGCAAAGAGCTCTTTAAATTCTTCTTCTTTGAGTTCTTGGACGGCATCGTCCAAAATTCTGCAATAAGTATCAAAGCCCACATCCGCAATAAAGCCACTCTGCTCAGCACCCAGCAAATCACCCGCCCCCCGGATGTCTAGGTCACGCATCGCCACCTTAAAACCATCACCCAAGTCAGAAAACTCTTCCAAAGCACTCAGCCGGCGGCGCGCCTCGGTCGTGAGCGTAGCCGTAGCCGGTGCCAAGAGGAAGCAAAAGGCTTTCTTGTTGGAACGCCCTACCCTACCCCGCATCTGGTGCAGGTCAGAAAGGCCAAAGTAATGGCTATTATTAATGAAAATGGTGTTGGCGTTAGGAATATCGAGCCCAGACTCGATGATGCTAGTGGCCACGAGTACGTCGTATTTGCCTTCCATAAACTGTACCATACGCTGCTCCAGCTGACTACCCTCCATCTGGCCGTGAGCCACGCCAATGCGGCTTTCGGGCACCAGCTTGTAGAGCATGTTAGCGACCTCTTCAATGTCAGCCACTCGATTGTGTACAAAAAATACCTGCCCACCCCGCTGCAATTCGTATTCAATGGCATTTTTGATCACCGTAGCGTCAAAGGGATGGATAGCCGTGACCACTGGCTGGCGGTTGGGCGGCGGCGTGGCAATGATGCTGAGGTCGCGGGCGCCCATCAACGAGAAATGCAAGGTACGCGGAATAGGAGTCGCTGTGAGGGTCAGGACATCTATATTGAGCCGTAGCTCCTTAAGCCGATCTTTGGCCTTGACACCAAATTTTTGCTCTTCGTCAATGATCAGTAGCCCTAGATCGTGAAACTGAATGGTCTTATTCAAGATACGATGGGTACCAATGAGCACTTGTATCTCACCGGCAGCCGTAGCTGCCAACGTTTCGTTGATCTCCTTAGTAGTCTTAAAGCGGTTGATGTAAGCTACCCGTACCCCATGGGCAGCCAGCCGACTATGAAAAGATTTGTAATGCTGCAGGGCTAGGATGGTGGTGGGGACAAGGACGGCGACTTGCTTGTCGTCTTGGATGGCTTTGAAGGCTGCACGAATGGCTACCTCAGTTTTGCCAAAGCCTACATCACCACAAATAAGCCGATCCATGGGATGGGGTGCCTCCATATCTTTTTTCACAGCTGTGGTGGCCACTGCTTGGTCGGGGGTGTCTTCGTAAATAAAAGAGGACTCCAAGTGGGCTTGGGCAAAACCATCTGCACTAAAAGAAAAGCCAGGCGCTTGCTTGCGTTTGGCATACAGCTGAATGAGCTCTTTGGCAATGTCTTTGACCTTCGTCTTCACCCGTTTCTTTTTCTGATCCCAAGCCGAAGATCCTAGCTTGGTAATTGCTGGGGCCACGCCTTCTTTGCCGGTGTATTTGGAGATTTTGTGGAGAGATTGCAGGCTGACGTAAACAAGGTCGTCGTCTTTGTAAAGCAGCCGAATTACTTCTTGTTCTTTGCCATTGGCTTCTGTTTTGCCAAGGCCTGCAAAACGTCCAATGCCATAGTCAATATGCACCACATAGTCACCAGGCTGCAGCGTACGAAGCTCTCGTAGGGTGACTGCTTGGGTCTTGGAGTAGCGCTTGGGCGACTGGTAGCGGTAGTAACGGTCTAAGATTTGGTGGTCTGTATAGCAAGCAATGCCCACCTGGGGGTCTACAAAGCCCTGGTGCAGGCCCAAAGTGAGGGGGGTAAAGGTGATGGCCTCGTCTTGCTCGGCTAGTAGGGTTTGGAGCTGTTCGAACTGGGTAGCTGCCTCGGCAGTGATGATGTTTTGTAGGCCCCGGGCCTCGTTCTGGCGCAAATGGTCTGCTAGGAGATCAAATTGCTGGTTAAAGCTAGGAAGCGCTGTGGCCTCATATTGGATCACCTCATCCGGAGTACCTGTAAAACGCGTTCCAAACTCAATGCGCGTCAATCGTTGCAAAGCCTCGGCCCAGCTAGTAGGTGTTTCCCAGAGCACTGCTGGCGCGGGTAGGGTTGCTGACTCAGGGGCAGCATTCTTTTCCTGAAAGGCTTGGGTAGCCTGGGCATAGTTTTTTTCAAGCGTATCCACCACGAGCGCCTGGTCTTTGATCCACACCAAAGCCTGTGAAGGCAAATAGGCCAGCAGCGACTTTAGCGGCTGTGTAGCCGTGGTGGCAGCCAGGTGAGGGACGATCAGGGCTTGGGGAACGGCTTCGAGTGAGCGCTGGCCAGTGGGATCAAAGGTACGGAGGCTTTCCACTGTGTTACCTCCCAATTCGATCCGAAAGGGCAGCTGGTAGGCATACCCAAAGACGTCGATGATGCCGCCTCGAATAGCAAATTGACCGGCTTCATATACAAAATCAGTTTTTTCAAAGCCTTGTGCTACGAGCCGTTGGGCTACTTCGGTGGTAGTAAGCTTGTCTCCTACTTGGATGGCCCAGGTATAGTCGGCCAGGGCAGTGGGGGCCAGCACCTTTTCAGCCAGGGCCTCGGGATAGGTAACAATCAGGGGGGCAGGCCCCTCCGTAGCTGTCAGGCACTGCAAGACCTCGGTGCGCATCAAGTGCTCAGCACTGTCAGTTGCGGCTGGCGCATAGGGCTGCTGTCGGGAAGCAGGATAGAGTAGTACCGGGGCCGCCGCTAGCAGGTTCTTGAGATCGCTATACAAATAGGCTGCTTCTTCTGGGTCATGGGCAATGCATAGCTGGGCCACCGCCGTCTGTTTATAGGCAGCAGCTACCCAAAGCACATCCAGGCTCCCTACCAGGCCCTGCAGCTGCCAATGCTGGCCCACGGCTGCTTGCAGCCGCTTTATCAATGCGTTTACCTCCCCGTTCTGCTCGTACAGGGCTATTAGTGCGTCTACTTTCAATGGCAGGTTATATTAATTTTGAAATAGGGCGTTAAATTTAGGAAGTAAGCCATGATGTACGAAGTATAGAACGCTGCTTATGTATAAATTTTATAAAAACTATCTTTTGGTAACCTATTCATAAACCATCTACCACTAGTTCATATGCTAAACTTAACCCTTCTGTCCCTGCTATTCGTCAGCAACCCGTTGCTCAGCACGGCGGCCCAGCCCTTACCTGAGACAACTACTCCTGAGATTGCTATCAGCCTCGATGATGCGCCTATGCCCAGTACCTCGCTTTTCGCAAGCATAGAACGAACCCAAACCATTATTGCGAAGCTCCGAGCAGTCAATAGCCCGTCTATAGGTATCTTTGCCCTGGGCCAAAATGCCCAAAAAGTACCTCAAGGCATGGAGCAGCTCAAGCTGTATGGCGAAGCAGGACATATGATCGCTAACCACAGCTACAGTCACTACCAACTGGGCAAGGTAAGTGCTCCAGTTTTTATCCAAGATATCCAACGCGCCCATCCACTATTAGGCTCCTTGCCCAACTTTAAGCCTTTCTTTCGGTTCCCTTATCTCTGTGAAGGGAAAAATGCCCAACAAAGAGGAGCGGTATTACAAGCTTTAACAACCATGGGGTATCAAGAGGGCTATGTTACTGTGAATAACTATGACTTTGCTATCAATCACTTGGTCAACAAAGCCGTCAAAAATAAACAGGTAGTCGACTTTGAAAAGCTCAAGCAGGTGTACCTTACTATCTTATGGGACTGTATCAAGTTCTATGATCAATTGGCCCTACAAGTGTTAGGAAGGCCCGTCAAACATGTCTTGCTACTCCATGCCAATGACTTGGCTGCCTATTATATCGGCGACGTAATTACTCTGATCAGAAGCAAGGGATGGAGGGTTATTCCTATTGAAGAGGCTTACCAAGATCCGATCGCCAAGCTTCACCTCACTACTACAAAAAGCCAGTATGGACGTATCGGTGCTATTGCCCAAGAAAAAGGATTTAATCATTTAACACTCTTTCACCCCTCTATGTCTTACGCCTATATTCAGCAAGCACTAGAAGAAGCCCAGGTCTTCACCGTGCCTGGAGCCACCCCATAGCAGCAGGATTCAGCCTGGTGCAAATATTCACAAAAGTTTTTAAGCGGTCTTATCTATAAGTCATTCGTATTTGTTTAAGGGCAGAAAGTAAGCAGATAAGTATGGCATTGATAACGACTATCTTTGTCACAAATATGATCTGGCTTACGCTCACTGTGAACAAGTTTAAGTGATAGGCAATATACATGCTTATGTTAGGGACTACCGGACTAATGAGTAGAAAGCCAAGTTGACCTAAAGAGCGATAGGCAGGTATTTTTAGTAAGCTGGCTAATAACAGGAATGTGACGGCCAAACCGCATAGTACGGCAGTAATCACAGCAAAGAAGTGAGGGCTCAGCAGATTGGGAGAGGGAGGAGCAAAAATCATCCCTACAAACCCGGCAGCGCTCAAGAAAGTGGCTATTCGTACTACCTTTCTCAATGTTGAAAATTGTTTTGGGAGCAGGCTGGTTAGTAATGCCCACCAAAAGAGTAATGCAGCAAAGAGAAAGAAAAACGCTATAAAACCATATGTCCTCCCAATATTAGGCAGGCCATTATGGGCCGTTACCTTCAGCACATCACACAAATAGTTCCCCCCAAAGCTATGCCGTAATGTTGACGGATCTGCCCAGGTGCCTCCTGGATATAAAGTCGCAGCAATTAAATAAAACGTACAGAAACTTAAGACAGTTATAATAGTACCCACGCTATAGAAATAAGTACGCATGTTCTACCAAATTAAATAAGAAAGATGAGTTTTCGTAAAGACTTTTATGTGGCTCTCAATAACGCCATTCTTGTTTGTTTAAGCGCCGGAAGAAAGCACAAAATTGAGATAGCAATAACGCTTAGCTTATTCATAATTATGACCAGAGCATCAGTGACGTTAAGCATTCCTAAATGATACGCAGTAAAAATGTAAAGGGTAACGACTGGTACGCTGGTGAGTAGTAAACTTACTATGCCTAAAGAGCGGTACTTGGATGTTCTTAACAAGCCTATCAAGGGAAGAATAGTAGCTACTGCGCCACCTATTACTGCAGAAAGCACAGAAAAAAAATGAGCACTAATTAGCTCCTCCGCTGGAGGGGTGATAAGCGTTGCCACAAATCCGATACCACTCAT
>JBCCWZ010000049.1:0-6031 GCA_039192615.1 Bacteroidota bacterium | reverse complement strand
CATAATTATTCTTTAAAAGTTCAGGCTCCTTGTTCTCTAATTTAGCACTCTTTTCCAGCGTTAGGTGGCAATCACTTTTATGCTTCGAGCTGCTTCTGCAGCCTTGCAATTTCCGCCTCACAAAGCTGCTTGACGAGCTCCATGAGCTCCATGACGCGTTCCGAGAGATATTGCAGTTCCTCGGCCGTAATCTTGTAGTCCTGGTTGTAGCGCGCCTCCACATAGGCCTTACGCAAGAGCGTAAAGAGCCGCTTTTTTTCCTTAGTGTCTAGTGGGAATATATCCTTGAGGGCCCCATTGATCAGGATGCCTCTTTTGCGTAATTCATCCAGGTCGTGCGTCTTGGGCTTATAGTCCGTCATGACCAACGAGAAAGCAGCATAGTAGCTCTCTACTGCTTGGTGAAGCTCGAAAGCGGCTTTGGCATATATCTGCCTATCCAAGAAAAGATCAAACCCTATTTTACAGTCATCCCCCTTTTTCATCCAGTACGCCAAGTAATCCTGGGCTTTTTCTAGTTGCTTCTTGGGGGTGAGTTCTCCTGGAGTAGTGAGTTCGTGCTTGCCACTGTCGTAGAGCATGATCCCTTCTTTGATCAGGTCTACAAAGAAGTAGTGATTGTCCTCGAGCTTCTCATTGAGGAAGTGGATGTCGTGGGTAAGCAGAGACGTGGGGATGGGCGTAGGGCGCTTATCAATCTTAGCCTTTAAGGCCAGCCATCTATCCTCTAGCTCGTCGATCACTCGCTCAGTCACCACCAGAATATCATAGTCTGAAGTATACTCAAAGGTCGTGCCATTCACTTTAGTAGTAGCTTCTACTTGCTCTCCTCTGGCGAAACTGCCAAACAAAATAATCATCTCCGGCCTGGGGCTGTGCTTCAGCATCAGCTCTGTGATGGCCTTGAGGTCTTGCTGAAACCTGCCAGGCAAGTGGGCTATGGAGGTCTTTAAGGTGGTTTTTTCCATCTCTTGAGGCGCTTGCGTCATGTCAGTAATCCAATGTATCGATTGTTTTTTACAATTGCAGCCTGGCTATCTCCTCTTGAAGTTTAGCAATTTCCTCTTGGCATAACTGATCGGTAAGCTCCTGCAGCACCATAGTGCGCTCTGATAGATACTGCAGCTCCTTCTCCGTGATCTTGTAGGTAGCGTTGTAGCGCGCCTCCACATAGGCCTTGCGCAAAAGCGTAAAGCGCCGCTCTTTTTCCTTAGTGTCTAGTGGGAATATGTCCTTGAGGGCTTCATTGATCATGATGCTTCTTTTGCGCAGTGCTTCTAGGTCATGGGTCTTGGGCTTGTAGTCCGTCATGACCAACGAGAAAGCAGCATAGTAGTTCTCTACGGCTTGGTGAAGCTCGAAAGCGGCTTTGGCATACATCTGCCTATCCAAGAAAAGATCAAACCCTATTTTACAGTCATCCCCTTTATCCATCCAGTACTCAAAATACTTTTTAGCCTTCTTGAGTCGCTTCTTGTTGGGGAGCTTGGTGGGAACAGCGAGCTGGTACTTGCCACTGTCGTAGAGCATGATCCCTTCTTTGATAATGTCTGCAAAGAAGTAGTGCCTATGCTTAACCATGGCATTGAAAAAAAAGAAGTCATGGTTGATCAGCGTGATGGGGGTGAGCAATGGCTTCTGGGCGATGGTCTGTTCAATAGCGCGCCAACGCTGCTTAAGGGGGTCTATCCGTCGTTTGGTCACGACCAGAATATCAAAGTCCGAGACATACCCATAGGTCGTGCCATCTTTTATGGTGTAATCCTTCTCCACGTAGTCGCCCCTGGCGTAGCTGCCAAAGAGGATGATCATCTGGGCCGGGACATGCTTACGGATAATCTCTTGGATAATGGCCAGCTCTTGTTGTTTGCTGGGTGGCAAGTGGGCTAGGGAAGTTTTTAAGACCGTCTTTGCATCCTTCATCATTCCTCTAAGATAGGTAATTCTTCAGCGTTCTGAGCGGGCTAGCGCCTTCTTTTCCTCTCTTATTTTTCTCCCCCGTTGCCAGTAGGGCAGTAGCGCTGGGTTGTAATTTTTCTGCCTCAGTACTTGACTTTTCAGACATTATTGCCCAATTAGTAACTGGGTGTCACCGCTAACTCTCCAATTCAAAGCCTGGAACGTTGAAATGGTAAGTGGGTTAGAAGGTATTCCCTCCCCGCTGGTACGGACAAGCCTTGCCAATTCTAGGGGCGGTTCCTATGTGGAACAGTTTACCAAGGCCCTTCCAGGCGCCTGAATTGACTGTGCTGAAGCGTAGGTTCCACCCCTAGTTTTATTTCATGGCCTTCAGAACCCCAGGTCAAGCAAAAGCTCTACTGCTATGACTACGTTCACTGGGGGAGGCATGGGTATCCTCTCATTCAATCATTTACTCTTTTATGCTTTTTTACTCTTTACTGCTCTGGTAGGTACTTATAAAACTAAAGTTAAGAACTTTCAGGAGTATGCTGTTGGTAACGGGCGGTTTGGTGTAGGAGCATTCATCCTCACTTTATGGGCCACTATAATAGGCGGTGGGATGGTCTTCGGAGTCCCTAAGGATGTATACACTAGCGGTATTGCGGGTATAATCGCTCACGAATTTCAGATCATAGCCCCCATTTTACTCGTGCTCTATCTGATTGCCCCTAAGATCGTCCACTTCAAGAACTGCCTGACTATAGGCGAGTTGATGGCGCTCTTTTATGGGGAGCCTGCCCGCATCCTTACAGGCTTGTTGTCTGTTGTCTACTGCGTTTGTGTATGTGCCTACCAGTTTATGTTTCTAAAATTTATGGGTGATCACCTAGGCATTACCAGCTTGGGGGGCCTGGCTTTCGGGGTGTTTTTATTGGCTTTTTATACGGTTAGAGGAGGGATGAGGGGTGTTGTTGCTACCGACATGCTTCATTTTGTGGTCGCCTTTGGCGTATTGCCGCTAGTAGTCCACCTAATGCTCTACCAAGCAGGGGGTGCCCACGCACTATTCGAGGCTTTACCCCTAGAAAAATGGCAGTTCTTCTCGCCCGATGCGCTCAAGATGGGCAAGAGGACGGATACAATTACCGCCAGTATCGTCGCTGGGCTCTTTCCTAGTTTTGCCCTTAGCTTCCCTTTTATTCAAAGGATGCTCATGACCAAACACCAAGAGCAAGCCAGAAGCATGTATCGTGGCGTGCTAGTACTCTGTAGCGTCTTTATTGTTTTACTAGGCTTCATCGGTTTAGCTGGTTCCTCTTTATCACTCCCAGCCCCTCACTCCGTCCTGCTAAGTCTCCTAGAACAGATTCCCCTAAGCAGAGGGGTAGTCTTTATAGCTATATTAGGTCTTGTTGTCTCTACGGCCGATTCCTTCTTACATGCTACAGGCCTTGCCTTTGTCCATGACACGCTCCAGCCTTTGGCAAAGAGATGGAGCATCCAGCTGGATGAACTCAGCGCTATTAGATATTTCACGATTTTGATAGCCTTTTTAGGGTTTTTCCTGTGCCTTTGTTGCGAGAAAGTTCCTACTGTGTTTTTTTATGCTTTTCGCTTTTCCAGTGTGCTTATTGTCTTCCCGCTGATGGCTGGCATTATGGGGTTGAAGACTGATAAAAGAGTTTTTTATGCTAGTATGGTCTTGACGGTCTTTGCCTATGGCTTACCGTGGCTATTGCTGCCAATTAATCGAGCTAATGATCTATCTAATGTAGGTAGTATAGTGACTAGTCTATTCAGCTACTTAGGCGCTCACTATTACTACCACGGGGGCTTTGTCACCGTTCCCCTCAGCGTCTACGGTCAAACCACCACCATTTGGCACCCCGCTTGGGCCTCCTCCTCGCCAGGCACCAAGATAACCCTGAGCCACCTGTTCCCACTCCCGCACAAGGTGTGGCACTACTTTCAGCAGAAGGCAGCAGAGAATACCACGCGTACCACTACCCTAGCTCTGTTTGTGTCCTGTAGCTACATGGTGCCTCTCTTCATGCATACTCTTGGGCAGCCAGCGCACTACCACCAGTTCCTGACCCTGAGGGTTATAGGGGCCCTGCTCTGTGTCGGGTTGCTACTACAATCCCAGTGGCCCACCTGGCTCCTGCGCTTCTTTCCTGCCTACTATCACGTGACCCTGCTCTTCTGCTTTCCGTTGATGACCACGTTCTTGTTCCTACTCGAGGGAGGCAGTATAGAGTGGGTGCTGAACGTCATGTTCTCCATTACGGTATTCATCCTGCTTTTAGACTATGTGCTAGGTATCCTACTCGGAGGGCTAGGGATTGGCTTGGCCTGGTTGCTCTACAAGCAAATGATAGGGCCTGTAGTGCTGTCGATGGATAGAGAGACAGTTTATCTGCTGTTTTATGGGGCAGGCTTCTCGATGCTCATTGGGATGCTCTTCTCTCGGATCAGAGAGCAGTGGCTCCGACAATCCAACCGCCGTATGGAGCACCAAGCAGCAGTCTATGAAGCAAAGCTCCCGCAGCTCCTGGCAGAAAAGCAGACCTTTATGCGTGCCATTGAGCAAACAAGAGCAGAGGGCCTTCTTGGCATTACTCGCAAGCTCCACGCGCTGACAGCAACAGTACAGCAGCTTCAAGGCAGGCCAGCTGCTCATCCTTCCCTAGTAGAGCAACAGGCATCTTTGCAAGCTGAGCTTCAAAGTAAGCAGCAAGAACTGCAAGCCGAGCTGCTGCCCATTGCCCTCCAACTCCAAGACCTCAAGACGCGTGGCCATGATTACCTCCGGCTCCATCTAGAGGAAGACCTCCCTCTGGATGAGTTCCTGCTCTCACTTCAAGAGAGACTCTTGCCCAGAGGGATCGATGTCCCGCTGCTGATAGAACGAAAAACAAGCGTTCAAAAGCTCACAGTAGATGCTGACCAGCTAGGGGCCCTAATTGTCAAGGGGATCGCTTCGTTGCAATGGCAACTCAAAGACCTCGATGACTACCTTTTACTAGGCCTTGAAGACACCTATCTGAGGTATCCACTCCCTGATTTGGGAGCAGGGTATGTAAAACAAGTCGCAGCCTTGCGCCTGACGCTGACCAGCACACAGGCCTTACCGATGCTATCGGGGAGCTATGCGCCTGACCTGACGATAGGGCTTCCTCACGCTGCTGAGCACTTTAAGGCGTTGGAGGAGCAAGAAGACAGCCGCCTACTCAAGGCCCACTACGGTTATATGGAAATAAGTGCTCATACGTTGGTTTATGTAGTCCCCGTAGATGTGAAGGCGGTACGTCCTAGCCACCTAGATGCGACAGATAAGGCACTTGATGGGCTCCCCGAGGAATCCCCTGCTCCCTCCAATGCCAGTGCATTAACAAAGTCATTTTTAGCGGCAGTAGAGGCACATAGTGCTCTAAACGTAGAGCAGGTCAAGCTAGGACTGAACGTCCTCACTTGGTGTAATAAACATCATCCAGCTGCAATTGAAGAGGCGATGTCCGTAGGGGAGATAGTCTTAGGCTACGCCCCCGAAGCAGGGGCCGTTATGGGGGCATTACTGTATAGGCTAGTCGAAGAGACGCCGCTGGTGTTAGATCATATCTCGTTGCTTTTTGGGAGGGAGATAGCGGATGTAGTGAAGGCAGTGACGCACGTTCAGAGCGTAGCGGGGAGTATGTACAAGATTAAGCTCTCCGAGGAGGAGCAGCTACTGTTGCTCGAACGCGCGGAGAACAAGTCAGGACAGTATGTAAAGCTGGGGTCTCGGCTTCATGCGCTGCGCACGATGGATGCCTCTCTGCAGGGCGAGACAAAGGATCTTATTGCTCGAGAAACGCTGCGGCTCTTTGTTCCGCTAGCATCAAAACTAGGGCTTCAATCAGTTGCAGAAGAATTAACAGAGCGTTGTCAATCGATGTTGTTGGAGCTATGAAGCTGCTGCTTCTACTGGCGGTATAAACAGCGTGTAGACGACTTCCAGGAGAGTGTCTTTCGAGACACCCTCCTTAGCTTCTAGGGTCAGGTATGCTGCTGTATTCGTTGTGTCCTTGTTGCTGAGCACGTGGTAGGTAAACTTTTCAGGCTGCTGCTTATCTACCCTAATATGTATAAT
>JBCCWZ010000048.1:0-6162 GCA_039192615.1 Bacteroidota bacterium | reverse complement strand
GCTGTTCAGCACAACTATAGCGTTGTTCTTCTAGTTCTATCTTTTCACTTTCTAATGACTGTAGAGTTGCTTCATACTCAGCTTTGTCATGCTGTAGTTTTTGCGTTGTCGTAAGCATTTGCTCCAAATCTTTCGCCACATCGGTGAGCTCCTTTTGCAAGGCCTTGTACGCTTTGAGCGTGTTTTGGAATGCTTACGACAACGCAAAAACTACAGCATGACAAAGCTGAGTATGAAGCAACTCTACAGTCATTAGAAAGTGAAAAGATAGAACTAGAAGAACAACGCTATAGTTGTGCTGAACAGCTCAACCATTGGCAACTTAGTAGGCCTGGCAGAGGGAATTTTCTTTGGCCAAACAAGGAATACCGGCAATGGGAAGAAGGATACAAAAAAGCCCGTAATGCCGACAAAGCAGCTCAAAAAGAATGGAAAGCACATGAAAAGCAAATACGGGATGTACGGAGCAGGCTGGAGCAACTGGTAACAAAGCAGACCCAACTACAGCAAAAGACCGGCAATCAGGAAAAGTATTTGATGTACTACAAAGAACGTATGGGCAGTAATTTTCCTGACAGTGCTTTTTGGCAACAGCCCACAGAAGTTTTGCAGCAATCTACACCCTGGCATTCTGAGCGGCTACATGAGTTGCGGGGAGAACTTTTTGTGAGGGCGATGAACTTGCACCGTGCTTTTATTGGCCGGACAGCCAGGCAGTTCCACAACAACTTAAGCAGCATAAAGGCACTGGTGGGAGATGGAAAAAGCTGGCCGAATAATAGAGCAGGAGAAAGGGCACAAGATGTACTCCCGGCACTCTGGACTTCCCTATTCACCGTGGTGCCCGTCGTTTCCACAACCCTGGCCTCTATTGGCAACCTCAAGGGATTGGGCAAAGAAGGCATTAGCTGGGTGCTCATAGACGAAGCAGGACAAGCCGCACCCCAGGCCGCTGTAGGTGTGCTACAACGTGCCCGACGGGCCATTGTCGTAGGCGACCCCAATCAAACACCACCTACCGTTACGCTTCCCCCAAAAATGAGCCAAGTGTTTCGAGAGCATCATCAGTTGGATGTTCAATGGGATATACACGAAACCTCGGCGCAAAGCCTGGCAGACGAAGCCAACATTTTTGGCACCTATATCAATCAAGGGGGAACTACTTCCTGGGTAGGCGCCCCCCTGCGCGTACACCGCAGGTGTCAAAACCCCATGTTTAAGGTCGCCAACCAAATTGCCTACGATGGGCTCATGGTACAAGCTACTTCTCCGGAAATATCCCCATTAGCCCAGGCCCTGAGAACAGAAGAGCTTCCCGAAGGCAATTGCTGGTTCAATGTTCAGGGGCGGCTCAGCGGCACTAAACACTGGATCGCTGAGGAGGGAAAAAAGACGCTAGAAATACTTCAACGCCTATGTACAATCGAACAGCAACTCCCCAATGTATACATCATTACCCCTTTCAAGAATATCGCCGAGAGCATGAAAAGACTACTTCGAGACTATGCAAAAGATTGGCCAGGGCAGCATATAGATACTAAAAAGGTATATGCATGGATCAGCGAATCAGTAGGCACCATACACACCTTTCAAGGCAAAGAAGCCGATGGTATTATCCTAGTGCTCGGCGCCTCAGATAATGTAGACGCCAGAAATTGGGTAGCCGGCTCTCCCAACATTCTCAATGTAGCCCTCACCCGTGCCAAAGACTTCTGCTTAGTAGTAGGTGATTACAAGGTATGGTCTCAGCATGATTACTTCAAAACGTTGGCCGATGAACTGACACCCATCCCAAAAGAAAGAATATAGTTAGTCGCACCAATAGCGCAAGTCTTTTCCACTTGTGCCAACGTCTATAGCTTACCCCTATGGCGCAAGAAAAAAATGCTGAGGACATGTAGAATGTTGCTAGAGCCCCTCAGTACTCTTCGTCTATAGCAAAGGGACAATGAGGACGTAAATAGGATAAAGATTACAGTCTTGTGCTTATATTAAGTTTAGTAAAGCAAAAACCTAGCCCTAAAAATTATTTTTTTAAGGCAGCACGCCGGTGCCTTGCGCCATGGTTACTAGCCTACATCTTGTCAAGCAATATTATTTGATCATTTATCTATGTCCTCCAAAGAACATGCCATTAACGTATTGCGCTATTGGGCGCTGGTAGAAGAACTGACACCTCCGGAGATCAAGCAAGAATACGAGGAAGATTCCAAACAATCTATTCAAAGAGAAATAGCTGCAGATGAGGACACTCCCTGGCCAGATCAGGAAATCACAGTGGTACACGAGCGTACAGAACAGTACACGTGGGAGTACACTGTATTTTTAGGCGTCGATAAAATCAAAGATATACGTGCTATCATCAATAACATTTTTGATGAGGCCCAGGAACGCCGGCAACAAAAAATAATAGCAGAAAACCAGACTTCCAAAGTATCCTCTAATATGCAGCGGCCTAAGCGTAGATACGGGGCCAATGATGCTAAAGAATGGAAGAGGCAACCCAAGCATACATATATGCTTGCTTTCAAGGTAGATGCCGATGGAATCCCTCTCAGCGAATCATTGATGATCCCCGACTACGTGGTGGCCTTAGGCTATGCTATCTCCCAGCAAGACCCCACTAAGTTGGCAGGCGAAGGGAGGGATAAAAAAGAAAAAATCAGCAAGCAGCTAAAAAAGGCCTACCATCATTTTTGTGAAGAAGTTGGGCAAACATCTATCGACTTTTCCTCGCTCGATAGCTTACTTCAGAACGTACTTAAAATCATTCATTGGGAAGAGATTGCAGATGGCCATTCAGTATCGAAAATCATAGCTCATGGCCGACAAATTCCTTCCGAAAAACAAGGCAAAGACAATCCTTTGTTCAATAGCTTAGCTATCAACTACATCAATGATGCTATCAAAAAATGGGAAGAAGACCCTAACCAAATCAGCCGGCCACTGCAGCAATACCTGGCACCAAAATCTCCGGAACACCGAGAAGACTTGACAAACAACAGTGTGTTGCGCCAATATGTCTCTCCTCAATACCTGGCTCCTGCCAGGTGGCCTTGTGCCGGAGACTTTCCTTTATCGATCAGCCAGCAAGCAGCCGTCAACCTCGCGCTCAACGAGACTAGTGGTATTTTCTCTGTCAATGGCCCGCCCGGCACAGGCAAGACGACCCTCCTCAACGACATTATCAGCAACATCATCGTCAAGCGGGCCGAAGTCATCGCCCAATTAAATGACCCCACAGAAGCTTTTGAGCAGGAGCCTATCAATGGTGAAAATGGCCATACTATCTGGAAGCCCAAGTCTTTCCTGCAGGGCTACGAAATAGTGATTGTCAGTAATAACAACGAGGCCGTGGAGAACATTTCTAAGGCAATTCCCCAATCCAAAGCAGTAGACTCTGAATGGGAACTTGATTATTTCGCTAATCTGGCCAACGACATTCTAGACATTTCTTCTGAGGCGTGGGGATTGTGTGCCGCAACACTTGGCAAAAGATACCATATCGATAAGTTTTTCAACAAATTTTGGCAAGAAGGGAAAAAAGCGAAAGGCTTCAATCACTGGCTTCTAGCACACTTAAACAACAATGAAGTAACAAAGCAAAAATTAAAAGAAGCCTGGGAAGAAGCCAAACAGGAATTTCAAAATACGCTCAAAGGTTACAAAGACTTGCGAAAGAAGCTTGTTGAGATGGAGCAATTACTTACAGAGATGCAACAGCTACAGCATGAGCAAGCTGAAAGTGAAAAAGAACTAGGACCGCTGGTCGTTACGGGAGAATCACTAGAAAAACAACAATATGAGTATAGTGATCAACTTAATCATTTACGGAGGCAGCGACCCAGCTGGTGGAGTCGCTTATGGGCCAATAAACAGTATCGGCAATGGAAAGCAGCGTATGCAAGAACCCTCGATGCCCAAAAGGCAGCCCAAGAAATATCGGAAGCGTGTAAAACGCAAGCCCAGAGTGTAAGTAGTAGGCTAAAAGAGTTAACAAAAAAGCACAACGAACTACAGCAAAAGGCCAGCAACCAGGAAGAGGATTTTACACGCCACAAAGAACGTATGGACAGTAATTTTCCTGACAGTGCTTTCTGGCAACAACCCACAGAAGTATTGCAGCAATCTACGCCCTGGCACTCTAACAGGCTACACGAGTTGCGAGGAGAACTTTTTGTGAAAGCCATGAATCTATACCGTGCCTTCATTGGCCGGACAGCCGAGCAGTTCTATGACAATTTAAACAGCATCAAGGCACTGGTAGCGAAAAGAGAAAACTGGCCCCAAGAAGAAGAAGTGCTCCCAGCACTATGGACCTCCCTATTCACTGTAGTACCGGTCATCTCCACCACCCTGGCCTCTATTGGCAACCTCAAGGGGCTAGGTAAGGAAGCTATTGGCTGGGTGCTCATAGACGAAGCAGGACAAGCCGCACCCCAGGCTGCCGTCGGTACCCTACAACGTGCCAAACGCGTCATTGCGGTAGGTGATCCCCAGCAAACCCCACCTATTGTTACGACTTCCGAAAAAATGAGCGAGGTCTTTCTGGAGCAATACCACCTGGATGGCACCTGGAATGTACACAATACCTCTGTGCAGCAGCTGGCAGATAGGGTCAATATTTTTGGCACCTCTATAGACACCACTTGGATAGGTGCCCCTTTGCGCGTACACCGCAGATGCCAGAACCCTATGTTTAAAGTTGCTAACCAAATTGCCTACAATGGGCTGATGGTACAAGCTACGCCAACTGACACATCCTCGATAACACGTACTCTAAAAGACAAAGCGGTCTCATTGGCGTACTGGGTAGATATTAAAGGGTATCCCACCAACGGGAGCAATGGGCACTGGATACCTGAAGAAGGGGATGAAGTATTCGAAATACTTTCACACATACGCAACTCTCTCGGAGAGCTTCCTAATTTATACGTTATTTCACCTTTTAGTGGAGTCGTCACCCAAATGCAGGAATTGCTTAGGAAGCAAACAAAAAGTTGGGTAAGATATGATGGGACAAAGGAATCTATCACTGATGATAAAGTATATGCATGGATCGACAAATCGGTAGGTACGATACACAAATTCCAAGGCAAAGAAGCCGATGGAGTCATACTGATGCTCGGCGCCTCTCATAATCCAGCAGCCAGAAGGTTTGTATATAGATCCCCTAACATCCTCAATGTAGCCCTTACCCGCTCCAAGGACTTCTTCTTAGTGGTTGGAGATCGAAATGTATGGTCGCAGCATGATTACTTCAAAACGTTGGCCAGGGAACTACCTGTCCAGCAAGAAAGCCACGTATACTAAGCTGGGAATTTGCATCTTCTGATTGTCCTGAGTTTGTAACTCAGGACTTAATAAACACTTATCGCGCAAGTCTTTTCGACTTGTGCGAATGTTCGTCCTTTTTTCAATGGCACCAGTGTAAAACACTGGCACCATTTTGGGCCCCAAAGACTTGCGCGATAAGTGCCATCTCACGATAATCTCCCTGTTGTTCATGAAGCAGCATTGGTTTAACGAGTGGCTTCCTTTATTTTGATTAGCTGTTACAAACCTCTAAAAGATTTAAAGCTTCGGCACTATCGACTATGAAGAACAGTAATACCAAAAAACAGCAGCTTTCTTTGTTGGTTCAATTCGTCATCGCGTTATCTTACTTTGCGCACCCTGCCCACGCTCAAGATATACCTACGGTTTTTGGAACCGTAAAAGTAGAAGATTCATTACTTCTAGAGCTGATCAATGCACCAGGATTCCAGCGTATGAAAGGCGTAGATCAGTCCGGCCCAGTGCCGTATTTTGTCAAAGGTTTTCCAGAATTTTCTCGGTATGACCATTCTCTGGGTGTGTTTTATTTGTTAAACAAATTTGATGCCCCTTATGATGAACAAGTAGCAGGTTTGTTACATGACGTGTCGCATACCGCCTTCTCTCATGTTGCAGAACATGTATTCAAGCATAAAGATAATGAAACCTCTTACCAGGATAGCATCCATTTATCAGCAGTAAAAAAGTTAGGGTTAAAAAAAGTTACCGATCAATATCAATTTGATTTTGCCAAGCTAGATCACAAGGCACAACCTTATCCCATGTTGGAGCAGCCAGGCCCAGATTTATGTGCAGACAGAATTGAATATTTATTGCATACAGGAT
>JBCCWZ010000047.1:0-6174 GCA_039192615.1 Bacteroidota bacterium | reverse complement strand
TACCCATTAGAGACAAAATTTTGACCCCATAAAACCAGCGGTATGGGAGTAGGTTGTGCCCCTAGCGATTGAGCCACTGGTTCATAGAGGTGCGTCAGCGTGTTGGCTACTCGTTGTGCTTCTTCCCCCATGCCTCCCCTAAAAATGAGATTTACATGCGGCGTATTGATCTGGTACCATTGTGTCGGCTCTAGGGGTTGAGTTTTGAGGGGCATGGCTGCTATAACCACGAAGAAGATGGTAATCCCTTTGATTGCCGTAAGTAACTTCATAGTGATGAAGGAAGGTTATTGAGGGAGTAGCTTATAGAGTACGATGCTTACCATAGTAAAAATGATATTAGGCGCCCATACAGTCAGCAGTAGGTTGGTACCTTTAGCTTCTGCAAACTCCCTGGCAAACAAGAAAAAGGCGATGTATACAAAGGCTAGAATGAAACCTACGGCGAGCTGTGCTCCCATGCCTCTTCTGGATTTGTGGGCGGCTACTACCACCCCCATAAAAGTGAGAATAATAGCAGAAAAGGGCGTCATATAACGTACATACTTCTCTGTCAAAAAGACATGGACATTGTCGGCGCCTTTATTTTTAAGAGACTCAATGTGGGTATATAACCCAGGCAAGGTTAAAGTCTCATGCAGCATTGGGTTAATGCTGAAGTCATTAGGGTGAATATTCAAGCGTATATCCAGGGTGCTGCCCTGCTGGAGGTGCTCTTCTAGATCCTCTATTTTTCTCAGCGTCCAATCCTTGAGGCGCCATTTCTCCTCTGCTGCCAGCCAGGTTATCTTTTTAGCAGATAGCTTCTCTAGAAGCTGATTATCTTTGATTGTTTCTATAGTAACATTCGTACCTGAATTGTTGTAGATCCGGTAGCGTTCTACATATAGATACTGCGTTGGATTGATTCTGATATGCGTATGTGAAGAGCGGCTGTGATAAATATTACTGATATAGGCTGCTTCAAAGTCGATTCTTTTCATATTCGCCTGCGCCAACCCCCAGCCTGTTAAGTAAAAGCTGCCTACCACAATCATGAGCGCTCCAGCCAAATAGGGGGCAAATAAACGAGGGAAGCTCACCCCACTACTCAGTATAGCAATAATTTCTGTGCGTTGCGCTAGCCGAGAAGTCACAAGTACCGTCGTGATAAACACCGTAATAGGCGTAATAAAATTGACAATAAAGAGCATGTAGGCACCGTAGTAGTCCATGATCTCTTCAGCACTCAGTTGATGCCGAATGAAATACCCATTCTTTTCCGTAAAGTCGATCAGCGTAATAATCACGGTAAGCAAGACCAAGGCAAACAGAAAAGAGAGCAAGAATTGCTTGAGGATATATCGATCCAGAATCTTCATGGTTACATCTATATTTTCTCCATGAGCACACGGAGCATCTTGTCTTTCCAAGCCCTAAAGGTACCTGCTATAATCTGTGCCCGGGCTTGTTTGACCAGCCACAAATAAAAAGTCAAGTTGTGGATACTGGCCAGTTGTGCCCCTAATAACTCCTTGGCATGAAACAGATGATTCAGATAAGCCTTCGTGTAATAGGTACTTACATGGCCCCCTAGCTGTTCATCAATAGGGCTAAAGTCCATCTTCCACTTCCTATTCTTAATATTGATGATTCCTTGGGTCGTAAACAACGTCCCATTGCGACCATTGCGCGTAGGCATCACGCAGTCAAACATATCCACCCCCACCGCAATACATTCCAGCAAATCACGGGGTGTGCCCACCCCCATAAGATAACGCGGCTTGTGGGCAGGCAAAATAGCACATACCCAAGAAGTTACTTCATAAAGCATGCCATTAGGATGACAAACCCCTCCGATAGCGTTGCCTGGGCGATCGGCAGCTGCAATCGTTTCAGCCGACTGCTCCCGTAGGTCTTTGTAAATGCTGCCCTGCACAATTGGGAATAGTGACTGATAGGCATTCTGTTCGGTAGTTGTTGCATCAAAATGATCACAGCCCCGCTTGAGCCACCGATGAGTAAGGCCCATGGATTCTTTGGCATAAGAGTAAGAGCAAGGATGCGGGGTACATTCGTCTAAAGCCATAATGATATCCGCCCCGATACTGCGTTGAATGTCAACGGCCCCCTCGGGTGTAAAGGTATGCTTGGAGCCATCTAGGTGCGACCGAAAAGTGACTCCTTCTTCAGTAAGTTTTCTGCGTTGTGCCAAAGAATACACTTGATAGCCACTACTATCCGTCAACATGGGTTTGTCCCAACCGATAAATCGATGTAACCCTCCTGCTGCTTCTAGCACCTCTAGTCCTGGCCGTAAATACAGATGATAGGTATTACCCAGGATGATCTCTGCCTCAATGTCTTCATACAAGGCTTTTTGGGGTACTGATTTGACCGTACCGACCGTGCCTACCGGCATAAAGATAGGTGTATGAATAGTGCCTCGTTGGGTAGTGATCAGCCCTGCGCGGGCTTTAGAGTGCGGATCTACGTGTTGCAGTTCAAAATGCATAGGGTGCGCCGGCCTGTGGTTGATCCACAAAGGTAGTGCTGACAAGTGCTATTTGGAAGAGGGTCTAGTTCATAGTAGTTAAGTGCTGCTGGAGGAGTGTCGCTTTGGCCTTTCCGACTTGCTCTGTCAAGGCGGCTGTGCTAGCGGCTTGGATATTCTTGACTGACTTGAAATGACGTAGAAGCTTGTCAATGGTTTTGGGACCTATACCAGGAATCGCCTCTAAGCTACTCTGCAGGCTAGCTTTGCTGCGGATATTCCTATGAAAGGTAAGGGCAAAACGGTGCGCTTCGTTGCGTAGCTGTTGCAGAAGCTTGAGCGAGGCAGATTGTTTGCTAATGTGGATAGGATAAGGGTCGTTGGGGTAATAGAGTTCTTCTAGCCTCTTAGCAATGCCAATCACCGGTATTTGATCTCCAATGCCTATTGTTTGGAGGGCAGCCACAGCAGCACTGAGTTGTCCTTTGCCACCATCAATCACAATCAGATCAGGCAAATCCTTCCCTTCGTCTACCAGCCGTTGATAGCGTCTACACACCACCTCGCGCATCGAAGCAAAGTCATCCGGGCCCGTGACAGTCTTGATATGGAAATGGCGGTACTCCTTTTTAGCCGGTTTCCCATTTTTGAAACACACCATGGCAGCCACTGGACTACTCCCCTGCAGATTAGAGTTGTCAAAACACTCAATGTGTAAGGGAAGGTTTTTGAGCTGAAGGTCCTGCTGTAGTAAACGTAATGTGCGGTTTCCTTTTTCTTGCTGGCTAGTTTTGCGGATAAACCGCTCTTTTTTAAAGAATAACGCATTCTTGAGGGCAATCTCTACCAGCTTCTTCTTGTCGCCTATTTGGGGCACTGTAAGCGTAGCCTCGGGCAAGGTCGTAGATAAGGGCAGGTTAGTGAGCACCTCTGGCGCTTGGCTGTGGTACTGTTCCCTGAAGCTTACAATTACCAGGGCCAACATATCCTCTTCGTTTTCTTCCAGCTTCTTCTTGATTTCTACGGTCTGGGTGAAAGTGATGGCCCCACTTTTGATTTGTAGGTAGCTAACAAAAGCCGCTTGCTCGTCTGAAACTATCCCCAACACATCCAGGTCGCCTATTTTGGGATTGATGACGAGCGACTTGGCTTGGTAGGCGGCTAAGGCGTCTAATTTGTCTTTACAGGCTTGGGCTTCTTCATAGGCCCTGGCTTGGGCCGCCTGATGCATCTTGGCGCTAAAATCCTTTTTCACAGCATTGAGATTGCCTTTGAGCAGGTACGCGATCTGAGAAATGTCTTGCTGGTAAACCGCTTCGTCCTGTAACCCCTCGCAAGGCCCCTTACAGTTGCCCAGGTGATACTCCAGGCAGACCTTGAATTTGCCCTTGCGGATGTTTTCTGCAGCGAGGTTGTACGTGCAGGTGCGTAGCGGATACAATTGTTTGATCAGCTCTAAGATGCGATACATGGCCTTGAGATCGGTGAAAGGGCCGTAGTACTGGCCTAGCTGGGGTGATACTCTGCGGGTAGAGATAACGCGGGGAAAGCGTTCTTTGGTGATGCAGATGTAGGGATAGGTCTTGCCGTCTTTGAGTAGGATGTTATAGCGAGGCTGGTTCTTTTTGATCAAGTTATTTTCTAGCAGTAATGCTTCATACTCAGAATTGACGATGGTGAACTCGATGCTGACGATCTCCGCTACCATGCGGCGGGTTTTGAGGTTGTGTTGTTTGGTATTGCTGAAATAGCTACTGACCCTCTTTTTGATGTTTTTGGCTTTGCCTACGTAGATAAGGTTGCTTTCTTGGTTATAGAAGCGGTATACCCCGGGCTGGGTAGCCAGCAAGTGGATGTCTTGCGGGGTGTATCGAGTAGCCTTCATAGCTAGAGCGTTGTAGTGCTGGGTGATGCCGTAAGGTTTAGCACAGGATGTTGTGGTTGCCTACCATGCAATGCCTCATGGTGGTGGAGGAAGCTCCCTGATCTAGACACTAAATAGGGCTACTTTACTGCGTTTAGGACACAAGTTAGTATGACAACGACGATGTGTACGATGTCTTCCCATCAATCAACCCATAACTCGATCACCCTATCGACCAATGAGCCAATACTTAGAAGATTTCGTTAACATCTATGTCTGTATCTAAAACATCTTCCTCTATCGTATCTTCCTCCAGCATTAACTCTTCTTGGCGAGGCAACGCTTCGGAAGGGCTTTCCTGCTCAGAGGGGATAACTACGCCAGGAGGCTTGTCATACGGCAGTAGCGGCCCTTTGTCGTACGGTAGCTCAGGGTCTTCATAGACATTGAGCATAAATTTTTCCCAAATAGGTCGGGCCATTTTAGCTCCACTCCCTTCACTCAACGTTCTAAAATGGATACACCGATCTTCTCCTCCTACCCACACCCCAGCACACAGGTCTTTGGCCATGCCTACAAACCAGCCATCGGACTGGTTGGAGGTGGTGCCTGTTTTACCACAAATTTCATTATCCTCTCGAATAGCCGCATTAATACGGCTTGAAGTACCACCAGACTCTTCAGTGGTGCCTTTGAGCATATGAATCATCAGGTAGGCTGTTTTTTCGCTTATCGCTTCTCTTTTTTGGGGTGCAAACTCTTGCAGTACACGGCCATCCTTGTCTTCAATGCGGGTAATGTAAAGAGGAGCTGTCCAAACACCCTTATTCATAAAAGTACTGTAGGCGCCTACGAGTTCATAAACCGACATATCAGCCGCGCCTAGACACAGCGCCGGCACAGGTTCTAGGGGGCTTTGGACTCCTAGCCGCTTGGCATAATCTACGACTAACTGTGGGCCGAGCTGTTTCATTAGGTAAGCTGTGATCGAGTTAACAGACCTAGCCATAGCCTGACGCAGGGTCATTTTTTGACCCGTGAATCTTCTACTCCAGTTACGAGGGATCCAAGTAGAAGAACGCCCATACACTTTGAATGTAACTGGGGTATCTACCACTTCTTGCCAAGGAGTGTAGCCATTGTCAAGCGCTGCGGCATATACAATAGGCTTGAAAGTAGAACCAGCCTGTCGCTTGCCTTGCATGACATGGTCATACTGAAAGTATTTATGGTTGATACCACCTACCCAAGCCTTAATGTGTCCTGTATGCGGATTCATCGCCATAAAGCCCGTATGGAGCAGCCGTTTGGTATACTTCAGCGAATCGATGGGACTTATCACAGCGTCTATTTCCCCCTCCCAAGAGAACAGCTTGGTAGGCACCGGAGTATTCAGAATCTCGTCGATGGTAGCACTGTCTTCGCCATGTTCTTCTACCAAACGCTTGTAAAGAGGCATTTGCTTAACTGCCTTTTGGATAAAACCCTTAATTTCGCGTTTTTTTTCGTCTATCCAGGGGTTACCTTCCTCCCAGTGCTCTTCAAATCTTTGTTGCAATACAGGCATGTGTGCAGCCACCGCCTCCTCGGCATGTTTTTGTAAACGACTATCCAAGGTCGTGTAAATCTTCAAGCCATCGGCAAACAAATCATAGCCATGTTGATGCGCCCATCGAAGAAGAAAATCGCGGATAGTAGACCGGAAGTAAGTCGCCAGCCCCATGTTATGATCCTCGACTTGATATTCTAGCGTGATGGGCAGTGCTTTAAGCTGTTCATAGGTTGCTTGCGCCAGGAGATGGTGCTTATACATTTGGGCCAAGACCACATTTCTCCT
>JBCCWZ010000046.1:0-6256 GCA_039192615.1 Bacteroidota bacterium | reverse complement strand
GACTGCACTTACCCAAAGTGGTCGAGGACGGATTCCGTATTTTTCACGCTTGTATAGGACCAACCTCTTAGAACGAGGTGGTTTTAACTACTACAAGCAAGTTTTTGGCTCCTTGAAACATAAAGTACCTGATGATTACACAGTAGGTTATTACCTAACGACCCATCTTAGAAGAAAATATGGAGCGGATGTATTAGCTAACATACTAGATAATACTACCTGGCTTATGCCTTTCCCAATAGCCGTCAAGAAGGCTACGGGCAAAAGCATACAGCAGATTTACAAGGACACTAATGAGGAGTTGAAGGACTTGTGGCAACAGCAACTGGAGGGCCTCCGGCTGACGCCAGCCACAAGCATGATGACAAGAAAAGATGAAGTTTATACAGATTATGCTTACCCACAGCCAGTCGACAAGAGCCGACTTATTGTACTGAAAGCTGGCCTAGGAACGGTAGCCCAGTTTGTGCTCCTTGATGAGCAACAGCAGGAACATCTTCTCTTTACACCTGGTAAAATTGATACCAATGTAGGCTTTTCAGTGGCCCAAGGGCAAATTGTATGGACAGAAAGAGTACCACACTCCCGATGGAAAGACCACAAAGAATATGGTGTCATACAGCGCTATGATATCCAACAAAAACGCCTCAAGACCCTGACCCATCAAAGTAGATACAGCACTGCAGCACTCTCTCCAGATGCTACCAAGATTGTAGCCGTGGAAAGTGATACTCAATACCACCATCGTTTGGTCATTTTAGATGCATTCAGTGGGACAGTGCTCCATTACCTCCCTAATCCTGAAAATTGCTTCTATTTGACCCCTAAGTGGTTAGCCAATGGGCAACAGATAGTAGCCATTAAACATCACCAACAACAAGCAACCATCACGTTGATAGATACCCAGACAGGAGTGTCCCAAGACCTGATGCCCTATTCAACAGCACATATAGGCGTCCCCGTACCCTATGGGCAGTACATATTTTACAACAGTGCTTACAACGGCATCGATAACATTTATGCCCTAGACCTAAATACCCATCAAAGGTACCAAGTTACGTCTAGGAAGTACGGCGCTTACAATGCGGCCATCTCAACGGATGGCCACTGGATTATCTTTAATGACTTTACGAAAGATGGGATGGAGGTCGTCAAGATGCCCCTTGCTCCGCAGCAGTGGACCCCACTAGCAGCGGTAGAAGACAGGTCTATCCACTACTATGCCCCGCTAGTAGTCCAAGAGAATAATGGCAATATACTCGATCACGTTCCCAGCCGAACGTATCCTATTACCCGTTATTATCCCTGGAAGCATTTATTGAATATACACAGCTGGGCTTGGCCCTTACACACCCCGCCCCAAGGTCCTCAATATGCCTTAGGACTTGTTGCTAGATCAGAAGATTTATTCAACACAACCGAAGCTTCAGCCGGCTACCTATATGACGTAAAAAGACACACTGGAGAAACTTCTGCCCAGCTGAGCTATAAAGGTTGGTATCCTGTCGTTACCCTAGCAGGAAAGCTCAAAAAAGATCTTCAGGGCAGCAGTTCGAAAAAGAAGAGGGACACAGAAAAGGAAATAGGCTTGACTTTGGCTTTACCTTTAACCTTCCAAAGGGGCCAATACACACACTTTTGCTCGTTTAGCACTGTAAGTAGTTTCCACAAAAAGAATGGCGCCAACTGGTTCAGCCAAACTTACAAGTTCCTAGGGAGTAGGGCAGCCAAAAAGAGTCCTAGAGACCTCTACTCACCATGGCAGCAGCAACTAAGGGTGGTATACACACATCCCCATTGTCCTGAGCATATTTACAGGCAAAATCGACAAGCCGTAACAACTCTGATAGTAGAGACAACATTTCGTTTCCCTGGCCTATTCAAGCACCACTCATTTTGCTTCATTCCCCAATACAAGCGGCAGGTACATACAGAGGATATTGGTCTCGACCTAAATGAACTCTTCCCGTTCCTCTATAAGAGGCTAGACGTAGATGAATCTATACAAGGCTTACTATACCAAAAGAAAGAGAGAACTTACCAAATAGAAGTAGCCTATGACTGGCCTATCTGCTATCTTGATTGGAACGTAGGTAACTTACTTTATGTAAGGCAATTAAAAGCACATTTATTTTATGAACCTAAGTACCAGTCTGCGGAAGCAATAAAATATTCCTACCAAGTAGGTGCAGGTGCGACCATAGATGTAGAGTCTTCTTTTTGGTTCTTGCCTTTTGGGGTAGGGGTAAAAATGGTATGTAATCGAGCGGACGGTAAGCTCAAATTCTGGCCCACCTTTCACTTGGAGCTGTAAACCTAATGATCTGCAGAAGACGTCTCGTAACACTCATATAGCAGCCTCCATTTTCATTTTCCTCTTTATCCTCTATTTTTGATGTCTAATACAAAATACTATGGCTGAAGTAATCAGAATGCCTAAGATGAGTGATACGATGGAGGAAGGGGTGATTGCCGCTTGGCTCAAAAAAGAAGGCGACACCGTCAAAGCAGGCGATATCCTCGCAGAGGTAGAAACAGACAAGGCAACGATGGAACTCGAGGCTTATGAAGATGGCACCCTGCTTTACATCGGCGTTAAGGAACAAGAAGCAGCCCCTATCAACGGAATTATTGCCATCATCGGCGAGCCAGGAGAGGATATCTCCTCTCTCTTAGCCGAATCCAAGCAAGTTCCCCAGCAGCAAGAAGTAGGACCAGAAAAAATAGCTGCTGAAGAATCCAGCACTACTCCAGCCAATACCGTACCAACCGAACCAGCCCCTGAGCAGGTATCCTCAGCTTCCAGTATTTTTGCTTCACCGCTGGCTAAAAAGATGGCCCAAGAAAAAGGCTACGAGCTAGCTCAGATTCAGGGCACAGGAGAAGGAGGACGCATTATCAAGCGAGATATAGAAAGTTTCTCTGCTAGCAGCCCAGTGGCCCAGCACGCACCTACCATCACCCTACCACCTGTGGTAGGCGAAGAGCGTTATGAAGATATCCCTGTTTCGGGCATGCGCAAAACCATTGCCAAGCGGTTGGCAGAAAGCAAGTTCAGTGCCCCCCATTTTTACTTGACTATCAGCATAGATATGGATCAAGTAGTGGCTGCACGGCCCAGCATTAATGAATATGCGCCGGTCAAAGTCTCCTTCAATGACATTGTGATCAAAGCGGCTGCTATGGCCCTGAGACAGCATCCTACCGTCAATGCGTCCTGGCTTACTGACAAAATTCGATACAACCAGCACATCCATATAGGCATCGCAGTGGCCATAGAAGACGGCTTGGTCGTGCCTGTAGTGCGCTTTGCCGACACCAAATCACTGGCTCACATTGCGACAGAGGTGAAAGCATTCGCCCAAAAGGCAGCCAATAAGCAACTCATGCCGCAAGACGCTGGTGGCGATACTTTCAGTATTTCCAACTTGGGCATGAAAGGCATTGAATCTTTTACGGCCATTGTCAATCCACCTGCCTCCTGCAACCTCGCCATTGGTGCTATTAAGCAAGTACCCGTAGTAAAAAATGGTGAAATCGTTCCTGGCAACGTTATGAAAGCAACCTTATCTTGCGATCACCGGGTAGTCGATGGTGCCGTAGGTGCTGCTTTTCTACAAACCTTCAGAGCACTTCTAGAGGATCCGCTCAGAATGCTCATCCATTAGTGTATTCATTCATTGATTGATTGATTCATTGAACTATTCTCAATAAGCCAATAACTAGATAAACAAATAGAAAAATGTCTATCATGAAATCAACAACCGTAGTCGCTATAATGCACAACAACGAGGTGGCCATTGGCGCTGATGGACAAGCTACCCTTGGTAATACCGTTGCTAAGAGCAATGTTAGAAAGCTCAGGAAGCTGTTAGACGGCAAAATCCTAGCAGGCTTTGCTGGGTCTACTGCTGATGCATTCACGCTGTTGGAGCGTTTTGACGAAAAGCTGCAGAGCTATGCGAACAATATGAAGCGGGCGGCTATTGAATTGGCGAAGGATTGGCGCATGGATCGCTATCTGAGAAGGCTAGAAGCGATGCTGGTAGTGGCTAACAAAGAAGAGTTGTTGATTATCTCTGGTACTGGCGATGTGATAGAGCCGGATAATCAGATTGCTGCCATAGGCTCTGGCAGTATGTATGCCCAAGCAGCTGCCACAGCGCTCAAGAAGCATGCTCCGCAGCTAAGTGCCGAAGAGATGGTCAAAGAAAGTCTTACCGTAGCCGCAGACATTTGCATCTACACTAACCACAACATTATTATTGAGAAGCTTGCTTAGGCTAAAAAGAGTCACCTTGCCGTAGCCCTTACCCTTGCGTAAGATGTTCCCATCCTTGGGCTTTCAGAGGAACTGCATTGCCTCCTTGAGTAACCAGATTCAATCCCTGTTCTGCTGCTGTGGCATAACCAATCAGGTGAATGTCTGCATGTTTCTCTACTTTGGGCAAATCCGCTGGCCTAATCGTAAAAAGTAACTCATAATCTTCACCCCCATGTATTGCACATACCGTAGGGTTGAGATTAAAAGCCGCTGCCGTCTCATAAGTACGTTTGTCAATAGGCAGCTTGTCTTCATAAATTTGAATGCCTACCTGAGAAGCTTGGCTTAGCTGAAATAGCTCTGACGCCAGGCCATCGGATAGGTCGATCATGGCAGTAGGTACCAGGGACATCTCTCGCATCGTATGCACCATGTCTGTGCGTGCTTCGGGTTTGAGCTGTCGCTGCACCAAGTATTGATAAGGAGCCAAGTCAGGCTGCATGGTAGTGTCACCAGCCCATACTTCTTTCTCTCTATTCAGCACTTGCAAGCCTAAGTAGGCCCCGCCCAAATCGCCCGTAACACAAATGATGTCATTAGGCTGGATGCCCTTTCGCTGGCACACCTTGTCTTTGTCTACTTTACCTACGGCTGTTACAGAGATCATAAGCCCCTGCGTAGCAGCAGAAGTATCACCACCCACCAAGTCGACACGATAGTGGTCACACGCCAGGCGAATACCTTCGTAAAGTTCTTGCAGGGCTTCTAAAGAAAAACGATTGCTCAAGGCAATGCTCACAGTAATCTGCTCTGGCACCCCATTCATCGCGGCAATATCAGAGACATTAACTGCTACGGCCTTATAGCCCAGGTGTTTCAGCGGGCAGTAAGTCAAATCAAAATGAATGCCTTCTAAGAGCAAGTCGGTAGAAACAAGCGTATAGTGCTCGCCCGCGTCAATGATGGCCGCATCGTCGCCCACCCCTAAGACAGAGCTGGGTTGCTGCAGGGTAAATTTTTCGGTGAGCCGCTCAATCAGCTGGAATTCTCCTAGCTCCTTTAATTCGGTTATTTTTTCAGCCATAGGTTGATCAATACTGATGTACCTCATTTTTGACCAAAAACGAGAATGTGAAGATAGCTATTGTTCATTACAGGACTCATCGGGCTCATAGACAAGGGTTTTTGATGACTTCATATGATCCCAAAGAAAATCAAGAAATGTACGCTTAGGTAGCTCCTTGCCGCGTCACCTTTTTCTGAGCCTTGCAATACGAAGTGTAGCTGGCTACGGCTTCACTTATCCCTTGCCCCGGGCAGCCCGCTTACGGGCATTGGGGTCTAGCTCTCGCTTGCGCAAACGAAGACTAAGTGGTGTCACCTCTAGCAGCTCCGTGTCATCGATGTAAGAAATCATCTCCTCGAGCGTAATTTTCTTGGGAGGAACGAGCTTTACGGCATCGTCTGAGCTGGACGTACGCATATTAGTAAGTTGCTTGCCTTTCAAAACATTCACTTCCAGGTCATTCTCTCGGTTGTGTTCGCCCACAATCATGCCCCCATAAACTTTATCCTGAGGGGCGACAAACATCACGCCTCGGTCTTGTAGGTTAGAGATCGCAAAGGCTACTGCCTCTCCCTGGCCTGTAGAAATCAGCACGCCCTTGTTCCGCCCCTTAATATCACCTTTGTACGCTTCATGGCTATGGTAAACTCGGTTCATGATGCCCGTCCCCCGGGTGTCGGTCAGGAACTCACTTTGGTAGCCTACTAACCCTCGCGAGGGTGCCAGAAAAGTAATACGCATTTTTCCCCCGCCAGAAGGACGCATATCCCTCAGTTCGCCTTTACGCTGTGTCACCTTATCCACCACAGTGCTACTATAATCCTCGTCTACATCTATCACCACTTCTTCCATCGGTTCCAGCAAAGCGCCTGCATCATCTTTTTGGAACAACACTCGGGGCCTAGAGATCGACATTTCAAATCCTT
>JBCCWZ010000045.1:0-6526 GCA_039192615.1 Bacteroidota bacterium | reverse complement strand
TTACACTGAAGCGGGGCTACGGCAGCTCAAGGATGAGCTCCATACCCTAAAAACCAAAGGAAGGGCCGAGGTGGCAGAGCAGTTGGCAGAAGCCAGGGGACAAGGCGACCTAAGTGAGAATGCTGAATATGATGCTGCGAAGGATGCCCAGGGGCTGCTGGAAATGAAAATTAGTAAGTTACAAGAGACTATAGCTAATGCGCGCATCCTTTCAACAGCGGATATTGATACTTCTAAAGTTTCCATCCTGTCTAAAGTAAAAATCAAGCACAAGCAGCAGGGTAAAGTATTTACTTACAACATTGTAGCAGAGGAGGAAGCAGATCTGAAAGCAGGAAAGATATCGGTCGATTCGCCGATTGGGAGAGGACTCCTGGGTAAGCGTGTAGGCGAGATAGCGGTCATCGATGTTCCCTCTGGCAAGGTAGAATTTGAGGTTTTGGAGATTAGCATTTGATACCCCACTATTGACCTCATATGCCTAGTCTATTTACCCAGATTATTAACAGAGACTTGTCTGCCCACATTGTGGCGGAAACAGAAAACTATATAGCTTTCCTAGACATTCGTCCGCTGGCCAAGGGCCATACGTTGGTAGTGCCCAAAAAGGAGGTGGATTATGTATTTGATTTGGATGATGAAACCCTGGTGGGTCTGGTGCTTTTTGCCAAGCAGGTAGCCCAGGGAATCCAAAAGGTAATCCCATGCCTGCGCGTAGGTATGACCGTAGTGGGGTTAGAAGTGCCTCATGCGCACCTACACCTTGTTCCGCTCAATGATCTGTATGACATCGATTTCAAGAAGCCTAAACTACAGCTTAGTGAAGCGGAGTTGGGTGAAGTGGCTGACCAGCTACGGGTTGCTATTGATTGAGGGTATCAAGGCGCTTCACTGTACAGGAAAATCAAAATAGGTGTTGGGGAAAGGTTCAGCTCGGAGAGTGAAATGCCACCATTCTTTTTCATAGGGTGCAAAGCCATGTGCCATCATTAAGCTGCGCAAGTATTTTCTGTGCTGCTGGGCCTGGAGACTGATCCTATCACTAGCATAATGCGATATAGCATCAAACAAGTCGAACGGTGAGCCCATGTCTAGGGGGGTAAGCCTTTGATTGTCGATAGACACGATGGTCAAGTCGACTGTACTGCCCCGAGAATGACCCGACTTGCGGTCTACATACCCTTGCTTAAAGAGTTCATTTTTGCTTGCTATAGCAGGATAAAATTCGGCCTTCATGACTTGGTCATTCATATCTTGGCTCCAGTGCCAGAAGTCATTTACAGCCTGTTGGGGGCGGTAGCCATCGTATACCATCAGCGTCCACTTCCCTCTGGAATCTTTCTGCAATGCTGCTTGTACAGCAGCAAGTGCCTGGGCGGCCTTGTGACTAAGGATTACAGTGGCTTTTTTGTAGCCTTTGATCGGCCGCCCTACAAAATTGTGCTTTCCTGCATACCGCACGTCTTGTCGTATCGTTGGATCTATGTCAGCAAGATAAACAAAGCCTTGAGGTAGCTGGCTTACTACTTTCTGCGTTGGGGAGGGGGCAGGATTTTTTTTACTTGGTTTCACCTTATCTGAGCTGGTAAGGAAAATTAGTATGCCTATTCCTATAACCTGGACTGGTTGGGGGATATTTAGCCGCATCATGTTCTTGGTATATGCTAATGTGCTTGCACTACAAACTTAACAGAAGCACAAAAAAATTTCTCATTCATGTATTCTCAATCATATCATTCATTTTTCAAGAAGGTGGTGCCTAACTAGAGTTTGTGCTCCCCCAAGTACGCGCTACCTTTGCTAGGAAGTCCCTGGTCTTCAACAACTGTGTATAGTAAATGGGTAAGCAACTCACCTTCCGGTATATTTTCAGCATCTTCTTCTGTTGGGGGATGCTCAGTACTACTGCTCCTGCAGCAGCGCGGTCGCGCTATTGGCCTACTGGTGTGCAGCTCGGGATGGAGGTAGCTCATCCTTTGTATTATAGGTATTATAAGCAGCAAGTGGATCAGCAGCGTGAGTTTAGTGCTTCTATTGATTCTTTTAGGCTCCTCTTGGAGGGCGATTATGGATGGGGACGTATCTCCAAGAGTAGTGCTCTAGGTACGCAGACAATGGATGGGGATGAGGGGCAGTATTTTCGGGTGGGCTTGGGCTATAACTTCGTTCCAGCTACGCCCGACAGGAATGTTGCTTTTTTAGGAGTACGGTATGCACGCAATTTACAGCAGGGCGCTCATAGAGCAACAGCCTTATTTTCAAAGCATGTAACTGCCTCCTGGTATGAGGCAGTGGCAGGCGTTAAAGTCAAGGTGTGGAATATTTTCTATGTAGGAAGTACCGTACGGTACAAATTTAATCTCTCTATGAAAGACGAGACCTGGGACCCCCAACATCTGCTAGGGTGGGGTTTTTGTAGCCCAGGGCAAGATGAAACTTGGGGTTTTACCTGTTATCTCTCCATTCGTATTCCTTTTGAATACTACAGGGTGCCCTAAAATAATGGCCCTAAAAAATAGGGCCGTTATTCTTTTCCTCAGCTTTGCAGGCTACTTATTTGAAGTAGCTGAAGTTATGCTCTGGGTCTAGCTGCACTAAGCATTGATACATGAGTTGGATGAGGTGCTCAATGTCTTGCTTATGTACTGTCTCCACAGTAGTGTGCATGTACTTAAGTGGTAGCGATATCAGCCCTGAAGCCACTCCTTCGTTAGAATAAGCAAATGCATCGGTATCGGTACCTGTAGAGCGGGAGGCAGCGAGCCGCTGGAAGGGTATCTGGTGGGCTTGTGCTACTTCTACAAGCATGCTTAGTACATTGCGTTGTACTGAAGGCCCATGGGTCAATACTGGCCCTTTGCTACAGGCGACGTCTCCTTCTTTGATTTTGTTGTAGAGAGGAGATTGGGTGTCGTGTGTCACATCTGTCACAATCGCTAGGTTGGGCTTAATACGTTGGGCAATCATTCGGGCGCCAAAGAGTCCTACCTCTTCTTGTACAGCGTTGACAATATAAAGCCCAAAGGGAAGCTCTTTTTTGTTTTCATGGATTCTTTTGGCGACCTCTGCGATCATAAATCCGCCAATTCTATTGTCTAGCGCGCGGCCTACTATAAAATCTTGGTTGAGTGTGATAGGGTCTGCGTCAAAAGTCACTACAGAACCCACATGGATGCCGAGTGCTGCTACTTCTTCGGCTGAACTACAGCCACAGTCTAGCACGGTAGTTTCTATGTTGAGCTTGACGGTTTTTTCTCTGTCTTCACGCACGTGAATGGCAGGCCAGCCAAAGACGGCGGGCACAGGGCCTTTGTCGGTATGGATCTTGGCACGCTGGGAGGGGGCAATTTGATAGTCAGAGCCACCATTACGAATGACATAGATGTATCCCTCTTTGGTAATGTAGTTCACAAACCAGGAAATCTCGTCTGCATGGGCTTCAATAACGACCTTGTAGGGGGCCTGAGGGTTGATCACTCCGACTGCTGTACCGTACGTATCGGTAAAATAGTCGTCGATGTAAGGACGCAGATAGTCGAGCCATAGCTTTTGTCCAGCTGTTTCGTAGCCAGTGGGAGCAGTATTTTTTAGGTATTCGAATAGAAATGATTCACTTTCTGGATGCATGGTCAATGGTTCTTTAGGGTTCAATTGTTAAGCAATTCACGCGCTAATATAGGAGTAGCTACGCACTTTTCTTGCATGGCCCAGCTCGCTAACTAAGCCACTATGAGTTGTCTCTGAGCTCTCCAATGGCCTTGTCAATGGTATAGCGGCCAATCCCCTCTTCTCCGATAACGTCGAATAGCTCTAAGGCTCTTCTGGTAATGTTTTCTTCTTCTACTTGCTCTGCTACAAACCACTGCAAGAAGTTATAGGTAGCAAAATCTTTGACAGCCGAGCAGTGGTCTACTAGGAGGTGGATAGCTTGGGTGACTTTGATCTCGTGGGTAAGGGCTAGCTCAAAAATTTGTCTGAATGATTGGAAGGTGTGCTCAATCTCGGTAATCTCAGGGTGGATGGCTTGCCCGCCTACATCGTTGATGTAATGAAATAGCTTGAGCATATGCCCACGCTCTTCTTCGGCATGATGGTATAAAAACTCGGCAGCATGTTTGTAGCCGCTTGCATCACACCAAGAGGCCATGGCTAAGTAGGAGGCTGATGCCTTGGCTTCCATGCCTTCCTGTTGGTTGAGTAGATGGGCTGTCTCTTGACTCAGCAAACATTTTGATCGACCTGATTTTTCCATAATAGATTTTTGAAGGGGTTGAGGGTTTGCCTGGAACGGCTATGGCCTGCGTGTGCCTGTAATTAACTTCAAAATGCTGGGCTAAGCAAACGGTGGCTGGAGCTTGGCGGTTGTAGGGGCAGGAGACTTGCTTAATTTTCGGCGTAGCTTAAAATTTTCATTATCTTGTTGGGTCAATCAAATTGAATAACGCGGAAATGGCGATCATGATTACTGATGCTTGCATCAATTGCGGTGCTTGCGAACCAGAGTGTCCTAATAATGCTATTTATGAGGGCGGGGTAGATTGGACTTGGGCTGAGGGGACGGCCTTGAAAGAGACCGATATACATGGGGCTCAGGTAGATGTTCATGCGCCCCAAAAAGCGTATTCTGATGAATTTTACTATATCGTCTCAGACAAATGTACAGAGTGTGTAGGGTTTCATGAAGAGCCACAATGCGCAGCCGTGTGTCCAGTAGATTGTTGTGTGCCAGACTTGAGTAAACAAGAGACGGTGGAAGCACTACAGCTTAAAAAAATGAAGCTGCATGGCGTGTAAAAATTGACTACTTGTTTTGCTCCCCCAAAACACCGTCATTTGTGTATAGTTTGAATTTTTGTATAGTCTAAAACCAAGCAACTGTGGAAGAGCATAGAGAAAACAATGAGATTTATTCAAAGCGCGTAAAGGCAGGCAAAAGAACTTACTTTTTTGATGTGAAGGCCACGCGTGCTAATGATTACTACCTCACCATCACAGAAAGTAGAAAGAAGTTCAATGAGAATGGGCATGCCTATGAAAAGCATAAAATCTTCTTGTACAAAGAAGACCTTAATAAGTTTCTAGAGGCTATGAATGGTACAGCAGCGCATATTAAAAAAGAGTTGCTTCCTGACTATGATTTCGATCAGTTTGACAGAAATAATGAGGAGGAAGTTCAAGGAGCTACAGAAGCTTAGTTTTTAGCGCTATTTTTAGGCCTTTCTACACAGCAATACCTGTAGAAAGGTTTCCGATTATTGCCCCAATACCTCTTCTACCCTTAATTCTTTTGCTTCATGGCGCTTCGATATGGCATTGTAGGTTTGCCCAACGTAGGTAAGTCCACCCTATTCAATGCCCTCTCCAACGGTAAGGCTGTCGCAGCCAACTTTCCATTTTGTACTATAGAGCCTAACGTCGGGGTTGTAACAGTACCCGACGAACGCATGGAGCAGCTAGCTTCCGTAGTAAACCCTCAAAAGGTTACCCCTACCTTTATTGAGTTTGTAGACATTGCTGGCTTGGTAAAAGGTGCTAGCCAGGGTGAGGGACTGGGCAATCAATTTTTAGCCAATATCAGAGAGGTAGATGCGATTGTGCATGTAGTCAGGTGTTTTCAAAACGACCAGGTGATTCATGTAGCAGGGACAGTAGATCCAGCCTTTGACAAGGCAGTGATTGATCATGAGCTACAGATGAAGGACTTAGAAACTGTCCAAAAGCGCATGGCTAAGGTGGAAAAAGTAGCCAAGACAGGCGATAAAGATGCCCAACAAGAACTTAGTCTTTTAGAACAATTTGTTGCCCAATTTACACAGGGAGGCAATGCACGTGATGTTGCTGTAGAATCCTCTCAAGCTACGCTCATCAAAAGTTGGCAGCTCCTGACTACAAAACCTGTATTGTACATGGCCAATGTAGATGAGGAGACGCTTAGAAAAGGTACTAATGAGCATGTAGCGCAGCTTAAAGAGGCTGTCAAAGAGGAACACGCAGAAGTGGTCTTGGTCTGTGCTGAGCTGGAAAGTCAGCTGGCAGAACTTCCACCTGATGAGCAGCAACTTTTTCTACAAGACTATAGCCTACAGTCTTCTGCACTGGAAGTGCTCATCCGTGCTTCTTATCAACTACTTGATCTCATTACCTACTTTACAGCGGGCCCTCAAGAGGTAAGGGCTTGGACCATCAAGGCGGGTACAAAAGCCCCCCAGGCAGCAGGCGTTATTCACAGTGATTTCGAAAGGGGCTTCATTAAAGCTGAAGTAATCAAACTGGCTGATTATCTACACTACAAAACAGAATTAGCCTGCCGGGAGGCAGGGAAGGTGTCTATGGAAGGGAAGAATTATACCGTAGAGGATGGGGATATTGTACACTTTCGTTTCAATGTGTAATACCCTAGGAAATTGGGAGAACTATTATTATTCTTTCATTTTCCTGCTTTACCCTAAAGTGACCCGGTGTGAGAGTAAAAATTACCTTTCATGTACAAACGCAAGAGGGCTTAATGCCCCATTATCATCAAACG
>JBCCWZ010000044.1:0-6732 GCA_039192615.1 Bacteroidota bacterium | reverse complement strand
TTATGATCTTTGGTACCTTTTACGGTGATAGAGTTACCGCCGTTGTGCTGAGTGAGCTGACCCCTGAAGTCGCCTTGAATGTTGATATTCCCATTGCTACTGCCACTGTAATTGTTCTGAACAATCTTACCTGTAGAGCCGCCTGCAATATTGATTCCCCCTCTGCCATTATTAGCGAAGTTGTTCTGAATAACCTCACTCTCAGAGTTGCCATGCATGTTGATACTCCCATCACCACTTATATTGATGATCCCATTGTCTGTGTTAATCCCGATACCGTCAAAGTAGTGGTTATTTGTGCCATCAAGTTTTTTCCATATGATATTTATGGGTATAAGAAGGGTACTATCATTACTGACGAGTGAAATTTTTTTGATCCTACCAGGAGTACTCTCTTCAGTATCGGCAGAAACTATTTTTTCAACCTGTATGGTACAGAATCGTTTATCACCCTGCACAAGCGAGACGTATGTGCAGTTATCCGTAATTTCTCGTGTGACCCTCAACGCATCGCTAGCATTATATGTTTGTTGCCTATTCCCTTGTTGAACTACCCTTCCTCTCTGTAGCGACTCTCTGCTTTCAGTATCGATACCATTGGAGGGATGATTTGCGCTCAATATTTCCTCTGGTGCATAATGCCCGTCCACAGACGAGGCGTATGTGTGGTTATCCGTAGTTTCTCGTGTGCCCCTCAACGCATCGCTAGCATTATATGTTTGTTGCCTATTCCCTTGTTGAACTACCCTTCCTCTCCGTAGCGACTCTCTACTTTCAGTATCGATACCATTGGAGGGATGCTTTGCGCTCGATATTTCCTCTGGTGCATAATGCCCGTCCACAGGCGAGACGTGTGTGTGGTTATTTGTGCTTTGCACCTCAGGAAGGCCTATTGCCTTTTTTGGCTGTTCTTTGCTTGTAGGATCGGTACAAGAAGTAGTGGCAAAGACGATCAGTAAAACTAGTGAAGTAATTCTCATCTATTTTTTCGTTTGAAGTATAAAATTCACGCAGGTGCCTTCACTGGCGCAAGGCTTTTGCCCCTACTATTTCTTTTTGGTGTTGGCACAAGCGAAGCCGCTTGCGGCAATTTAGGAAATTGCCGCATTTTATCATGCTGAGCGACAGCGAAGTATCTCTGCGGAATGTATGTTACAGCGGGAGGTAGCTGCTCACAAAGGCAGTCAATGTTCCAGTATGTTGGATACTAGCTTCTTCTTTCTTTGACTTTGGCGGCCTTGCCTTGTTTGCCTCGCAAGTAGTACAAGCGCGCTCTTCTCACTGCCCCGCGGCGGGTCACCTCGATTTTATCGATGTTAGGAGAAAGCAAAGGGAAGATGCGTTCTACACCTACCCCGCCAGAAATCTTTCTGACGGTGAAGGTCTCACCATTGGTATTGACATTCTTACGTTGAATGACGGTGCCCTGGAACTGCTGAATTCTTTCTTTGCTGCCCTCTTTGATTTTTACATAGACATTGACATTGTCACCCGCCTGAAAGGCAGGAAAACTTTGTCTTCTTTCGTTGGAGGTAGCTTCTACAAGTTGGATGCGCGGGTTCATGATACTGGGGACTAAAGAATGTATAGGGCGCAAATATAGGAACATTTTTCAATTTCTAGTCGATGAGTTGTACTTAAATAGCATCGCTAAAATATCCTTAATTTTGCTCCTTTGTTACGCCTATGAACAACATCCGCAATTTCTGCATCATTGCTCACATTGACCATGGTAAAAGCACCTTGGCCGATCGGCTCTTGGAGGCTACCCAAACGGTATCTGATAGGGAGCAGCAGGCACAGCTTTTAGACGACATGGACTTGGAGCGGGAGCGGGGCATTACGATCAAGAGCCACGCTGTACAGATGCACCATACCTATGAAGGCCAAACGTATGTCCTCAATCTGATTGATACGCCGGGGCACGTGGATTTTTCCTACGAAGTCTCGCGTTCTATTGCCGCTTGCGAAGGCGCCCTGCTCGTGGTTGATGCTTCTCAGGGCATTGAAGCACAGACCATTTCTAACCTCTATTTGGCCCTTAACCATGACCTAGAAATCATTCCAGTGCTCAACAAGGTAGACCTGCCTGGTGCCATGCCTGAAGAGGTCAAAGACCAGATTGTTGATCTGCTGGGTTGTGAACGGGACAGTATCATTGCGGCCAGTGCAAAACAAGGCATTGGTATTGACGCTATTCTGCAAGCCATCATAGAACGGATTCCTGCCCCGAAAGGAGATCCCGAGGCCTCTTTGCAGGCCATGATCTTTGACTCGGTTTATAACTCTTTCCGGGGTATTGAGGTCTACTTCAGGGTACTCAACGGCACTATCAATAAAGGCGACCAAGTCAAGTTTCTCAGCACTGGAAAAACCTACAGCGCAGACGAAATTGGCGTGCTCAAGCTGCACCAAACGCCCCAGGCCTCGCTCAGCGCTGGTAATGTAGGCTACCTCATTTCGGGCATCAAAGAGGCCCGTGAGGTCAAAGTGGGCGACACCATTACCCATGTTGATAATCCTTGTACCGAAGCCATCAAAGGTTTTGAGGAGGTTAAACCCATGGTCTTTGCCGGCATCTATCCGGTAGATACTTCTGAGTATGAGGAGTTGCGCGCCTCGATGGAAAAACTACAGCTCAATGATGCTTCGTTGGTCTGGGAGCTGGAGACGTCAGCAGCCCTCGGCTTTGGGTTTCGTTGTGGCTTCTTGGGCATGCTGCACATGGAGATTGTCCAGGAGCGGCTGGAGCGAGAATTCAATATGACCGTCATCACGACAGTTCCTTCGGTACAGTTTCATGCCATTGACAAGCAAGGGCAGATCCAAGAAGTGAATGCGCCTTCTGAGATGCCTGACCCTGGTACGATTGATCAAATTAAAGAGCCGTTTATTCGGGCACAGATCATTACCAAGCCGGAGTTTATTGGAGCCATCATGAAATTGTGCATGGACAAGCGGGGGATGCTGAAGAATCAGGTGTATTTGACTACTGATCGGGTCGAACTAGCTTTTGAGTTGCCTTTGGCAGAAATCGTATTTGACTTTTTTGACAAGCTTAAAAGTATTTCTAAAGGCTATGCCTCGCTCGACTATGAGCTCATTGGCTTTGTGCCCTCTCAGCTGGTCAAGCTAGACATTGTGCTCAATGGAGAAAAGGTAGATGCCCTCTCTGCCATCGTGCACCGCAGCAAAGCCCATGAGTGGGGCAAAAAGCTCTGCGAAAAGCTCAAGGAACTCCTCCCGCGCCAAATGTTTGAGATTGCCATCCAGGCAGCCATTGGCACCAAAGTCGTAGCCCGAGAGACGGTTAAAGCCCTGCGCAAAAACGTGATTGCCAAGTGCTACGGCGGCGACATCTCTCGAAAAAGAAAGCTGCTAGAGAAACAGAAAAAAGGCAAAAAGCGCATGCGTCAGGTAGGCAATGTAGAGATACCGCAGGAAGCATTCTTGGCGGTGCTGAAACTCGACTGATGTGATGATAAATTATTAATGATGAGTGACTTAATCTGCACCTATTCCTCATTAAAAATATTCCAAAAAACGATAAGCAGGGAAGGTAGATCATGCTAGGTGTCAGGGATCAAGTAATCGCTTCGACCTTACCAGTCAACAGCAACCAGGTCATCTATGTATATAGTGATCATGGGGTAAGTGCAACGTCGCTGATCCATACCCGTCATATGCTCAAAAGCCTTGCGCCAAGTTATCGCATTGAACTGATTGATGCTCAGGGTATTGTCCATAAAGATTGGCCCCAGGACGCAGCGCTATTCATCATGCCTGGGGGTGCTGATGTACCTTACACCCAGCAACTGAGCGGAGAAGGCAATACCATCATTCAACATTATGTGGAAAATGGAGGGAGCTACCTGGGTATTTGTGCGGGGGCCTATTACAGCGCTGGTTTTGTCGAATTTGATAAAAATGGCCCGTTAGAAGTTGTCGAAGAAAGAGCACTAAAGTTTTTCCCTGGCAAAGCCATTGGCCCTATTTTGGCCCCCTATGATGATGCTACCAATCAAGGAGCACGAGTAGCGTCTCTACGTATCAATTGGCAGTCGCCCATAAAACAAGCAATCCCTAGTATCCTCCCTGTTTACTACAACGGAGGGGGGTATTTTGAAACGACGGATGCTCATGAAAATGTGCGTATAGTTGCCTCTTATCAGCTAGAAAGCAATGACTTACTGCCCGCTATTTTGAAGATTCAGTACCAACAAGGCACGGTGATTCTATCAGGGGTGCATTTCGAATACTCCGCTCACTTATTAAAAAAAGATCAATATCACGAGCCACTAATTCCTTTGTTAAAGAGTAGTGAAAACGATAGAAGACTATTTGCTAGGACGCTATTGGCCTCATTAGGTGTGAATACTGCGGCGGAGTCAAGTTGCTGACAAGCTTTTGTAATGGCTTATCGCCCCCCCATAAAAGAGCTAGCAGAGGACGTGTGTAGCTCTCAATTGGGTGTAAATTGCATCTACGCTTCTTGTAGCCCTTATATTAGGGGAAAATGGCCTCCTGCCGATAGCAGGAAAAAAACTTTTTACCCATCATTTATCACTGATAACCTATAACTAAAAAAGGTGGTTCTTCTCGACGGCATAGCAACAGCAAAGATTATTCGTCAGCAGCTCATACAGCAAGTGCGTACGCTACAAGACGCAGGCAAAAGGGTGCCTCATTTGGCAGTCATCCTCATTGGCCACGACCCCGCCAGCCATACCTACGTCAATGCCAAGCTCAAGGCCTGCGAAGAGGTGGGCTTTCAGACGACCCTACTACAATACCCTACGATCCAGGAAGCAGCTTTGTTGCGACACATTGAGGAAGTGAACGAAAATCCTGCTACAGATGGATTGATTGTGCAGCTGCCTTTGCCGCCCCACATCAACGTTCAAAGAGTCATTCATCAAATCAAGCCCGAAAAAGATGTGGATGGGTTTCATCCGCTCAACTACGGCAACATGGCGCGGGGGCTGCCGGCCCACATTCCTGCGACGCCGCTGGGCATCCTGACATTGCTGACACACTACCAGATTGAGACACAGGGCAAGCATTGTGTGATTGTGGGGAGGAGCATGACTGTAGGAGCGCCTTTAAGTATTTTGCTAAGCCGTAACGATGAGCGGGGTAATGCAACGGTCACGCTTTGCCACAGCCGTACACCCAATCTGAAGCAATTTACACAGCAGGCAGATATGATAGTCGCTGCAGTAGGGCAGCCAGGATTAATTACGGCCGATATGGTCAAAGAAGGGGCGGTAGCTATTGACGTAGGGATTACGCGCATGACAGACACGACACGAAAGTCCGGCTATCGGCTGCAAGGCGATATAGATTTTGAACAAGTAGCGCCACGCTGTAGCCATATCACCCCCGTACCTGGCGGTGTTGGCCCTATGACCATTGCAGCGCTTTTGCTCAATACACTGCGGGCCGCACAGCATCCGCCAAAGCCATAGGCGTTACCGTGCCATTTTTAGGTGTAGATGCAATCTAAATCTAGCTCAGTAGTTATTTTTACCAAAAAAAATTAGATTCTGCTTCAGAACGATACAAGCTTGAACGTGCCATTGCTATAAAAATGTGACTCTCACTTTCGCATAGTCCATGATAAATCATTTAACTTTATGCCCCTTATGTTCACCCATAGCCAACGTTTCTTTGTAGTGTGCTGTCTGCTATGGCTCGCCACTAGCCCCTTGGTAAAGGCCACCCCTTTGAGTCAAAAAGAAGCAACGACTCACGAACAGTCCTTAGGTAATCCTGAAGAGGCAGCAGTACCTACCGTTGCAGTAGCTGCTACTGACCATCAGTCCGCTACCACGCTTCCCCCCACCTGGCTAGCCCTTCCTTTTGTGGTGCTCCTCTTAATGATCGCTACAGGACCGCTTTTGTACGAAAAGTTTTGGCATCAAAATTACCACAAGGTGGCGCTAGCGCTTGCTGTGTTGGTCACAGATTACTATGGATTCATCTTGGAGGATTGGACTAGGCCCTTAGAGGCTTTGATGGAGTATGTGCAGTTCATTGCGCTGATTGCTGCTTTGTACATGGCTTCTGGTGGTATCTTGATAACAGTCAACCGAAGGGCTACCCCTTTGCTCAACCTGGTATTTCTATTTGTAGGTGCTGTGATTGCTAATTTTATTGGTACCACTGGCGCTTCGATGCTACTGATCCGGCCCTACATCCGCTTGAACCGAGGACGGATAAAAGTGTACCACATTGTCTTCTTCATCTTCATGGTGAGTAATGTAGGGGGTGCCCTAACCCCCATTGGCGATCCACCACTCTTTTTAGGCTTTTTAAGCGGAGTTCCCTTTTTCTGGACTTTATACTACAATTGGCTGCCCTGGCTGGTAGTGCTGTCATTGCTAGGGGCTATTTTCTACTACTTAGATACCCATAATAAGGCAGTGGTAGGACAGCCAGTCGCTATAGATCCTAAAAAGCCCTCCATACAAATCGTGGGTAAGCACAACTTCATTTGGTTGGCTATTATTATTGGGGCAGTGTTCATAGACCCCAACATCTTTACTTGGGTGCCGGCCCTACATTACCAAGGCCATGCCCATTCCTTTGTGCGCGAAGTGATCTTGTTAAGCGTGGCAGGCTTTTCCTACTATTATGCCAACCAGCATGCCTTGAAAGAAAATGAGTTTAGCCTAGCACCCCTCCAAGAAGTTGCTTTCCTCTTTATTGGCATTTTTGGCACGATGGTGC
>JBCCWZ010000043.1:0-7315 GCA_039192615.1 Bacteroidota bacterium | reverse complement strand
ATTATTGCATAGCTATCGTGCAAAAAAGTAAAGCTAGACACCTGAAATTCATTCTTAATGATCTCAAGAACCTTGAAACCCGCCTAGAAGGCCTTAAAAACTCCGTTGATAGTCTAACCCACAACAAAAAAGAAAATAGTCTTAGCTCCACAAATCGCGCCAATAAAATGTTGCCTTCTTCGCCCACCCGCCCGTAGCAGCCAAGCCTACGCTATCTCCCACCGCCCTGACTAGCGCCCATCATCATAGCCAGCTTATACAGCACCTGGCTGCCCACCTGCGCATCCCAATCCATATTCTCCCCCGGCGCCACCTCACACAAATCAAAGCCCACAATCTTTTTACCCGCTTTCACTACCATCTCTAGCAAATAAGACACCTCATCAAACTCCAACCCCCCAGGCACAGGCGTCCCCGTACTAGGACAAAGCTTCGCATCCAACCCATCAATATCAAAACTCACATACACCCGCTCAGGCAAAGCCTCCACAATCTCCCAGCACGTCTCCTCCCACGTCATCCCCTCAAAACGCCTCCGTTTGAGATCACGGTCAAAAAACGGTATAATACGCCCCTCCTCCACTTCTATCACCTCCGCCTCTTCCGCCGAGTAGTTGCGCAAGGCTATGGGGACTAGCCGGATGACGTGCCCTAATTGCAACACGTTGTGCATGATGGACGCATGGGAGTACTTAAAGCCCTGATAAGCCTTGTGCAGGCCTCCATGGGCATCAATCTGCAACACCCCAAAATTATTATAAAACTCACCCAAAGCTTCAAAAAGCCCCAAAGCCACACTATGGTCACCGCCCAAGACACCCACCATCTTACCCGCCTGGAGCTGCTTGCGCGCTTTGGCCTTCACCTCTTCCTTGAGCTCGTGGGCATAGTGATCTACTTTTTTGATGATGCTCTTTTTGAACCCCGACTTTCCTAAGCCTGCCTCGTGGGCTTGGATATACCCAATGGTATGGTGGCGCAGTGTATCACTCAGCATCTTCCAGTCGTGAGGAATAGGCAACATCGTGACGCCCATGGCTTGCGCACCGGCATATTCATGCCGAATCATACGCAGCTCTTGCGAAGCTTTGAGAATACTTTCTGGCCCCAGCGCAGTTCCAGAACGTGACGAAACTGTAACTTCCCAGGGTACAGGAATGATGACAATAGATGCTTCTTCGAGGGGGCAAGCGACTCCAAAGAGATTAGAAGAGGAAGGAAGTTTCATAAGATTGGTACAGAGTTTTGAGGCTATAATGACCCCCCGTAGGGCCACGAAACAAACTATCTACAAAAATAGTAAAATGCATACACGCAGCACCTCCTCTTTACTTTTTTATTCAAAGCACAGATATTCGCACCAAACCCATACCCCATGTCTAAAAATCTCATCATCGTCGAATCCCCCGCCAAAGCCAAAACCATCGAAAGCTACCTCGGCAAAGACTACCAAGTCGTCTCCTCCAACGGCCACATCCGCGACCTGCCCAAAAGCGGTCGCGCCATTGACGTAGCCCAAGACTTTCAACCCACTTACGAAATCAGTGAAGGCAAACAATCCCTCGTCAAAGAACTCAAAGCCCTGGCCCAACAAGCTGACCAGGTGTACCTAGCTAGTGATGATGACCGCGAAGGGGAGTCGATTTCTTGGCACCTGCAGCAAGCCCTAGAGCTCGACGAGGCCAAAACCCGCCGCATCGTCTTCCGAGAAATCACCAAAAACGCCATCCGCAACGCCCTGCAAAACCCCCGCGGCATTGACCTGGCCCTCGTCAACTCCCAGCAAGCCCGGCGCATCCTTGACCGCCTCGTGGGCTACGACCTCTCGCCCCTCCTCTGGAAAAAAATCAAACGCGGCCTCTCCGCCGGCCGCGTCCAATCCGTCGCCGTCCGCCTCGTCGTCGAACGCGAACGCGCCATCACCACCTTCCAGCCCACCCCCAGCTTTGCCGTCACGGCTTTGTTTGACCTGGGCGCCGACAAGTTCCTCCAGGCCACGCTTCCTACCCGTTTCAAAACCGAAGCCGACGCCCAGCAATTCCTGGAACAATGCCAAAACGCCACCTTTTCCATCCAAGACCTACAAACCAAACCCGCCAAACGCTCACCCGCGCCGCCCTTTACCACCTCCACCCTGCAGCAAGAGGCCAGTAGCAAGCTCGGCTATTCGGTAACCCGCACCATGCGCCTGGCCCAACATTTGTACGAGGCGGGTAAGATTTCTTATATGCGTACCGACTCCGTCAGCCTCTCGCAAGAAGCCGTCGCCAATGCCCAACAAGAAATCCAAACGGCCTATGGCACCGAATACTTCCAAGCCCGGGTATACAAAACCAAAGCCGCTACTGCCCAAGAAGCCCACGAGGCCATTCGTCCTACCGACTTTGCGCAGCAGGTGGTGAGTGAGGACCCGAGCGAACAACGGCTCTACGCTCTTATCTGGCGCCGTGCCCTAGCCTCGCAGATGGCTGATGCCCAGCTGGAAAAGACGACGGCTACGATTGCTATTTCTACGACTACTGCGACGTTGGTGGCCAAAGGAGAAGTCATCAAATTTCCCGGCTTCCTCAAAGTCTATGCCGTTGATGACGGCGAAGCGCAGCGCGGTATGTTGCCCCCCTTGACTATAGGGCAGGTATTGGCCCTGGATTATTTGCAGGCCCGGGAACGTTTTACCCAGCCACCTGCCCGGTATACTGAAGCCAGCTTGGTGAAACAACTCGAAGAACGGGGTATTGGCCGGCCTTCGACGTATGCTCCTACCATCACCACCATCCAGCAACGCGGCTACATCGTCAAAGAAGATCGTCCTGGCCAAGCGCGCCCCTACATTGTCTTGACTTTGCAGAAAAATACGATCGAACGCACTGAGCCTATCGAAACCGTGGGCACAGAAAAACAAAAACTGTTTCCGACTGATACGGCGATGGTGGTGAATGATTTTCTGGTGGCGCATTTTGCCGATGTGACGGATTATGATTTCACGGCGCAGGTAGAGGAAAAGTTGGATGCCATTGCGCAGGGCAACCAGCCGTGGGCCGAGATGTTGACGGCTTTTTATGGCGATTTTCAGCCGAAGGTGGAAAAGACAACAGCGCTGGACCCTGCCAGTGTGAACACGGCGCGGCTGCTCGGTCAAGATCCTAAGACGGGACAGCCTGTTACGGCGCGGCTGGGGAAGTATGGCCCTTTGGTGCAGATAGGGGAGAAGGACGGCGATCCGCCGCCGAGGTTTGCGAGCTTGCGGGCTAACCAACGGTTGGAGAATATTACGCTGGAAGAGGCGCTGCAGCTGTTTGCTTTGCCCAGGGCGCTGGGGGATTTTGAGGAGGCACCGATGGCGACCAACATAGGGCGTTTTGGGCCTTACATCAGGCACGAGGACAAGTTTTATAGCTTGCCCAAGGAGGATGATCCCCACACGGTCACGACCGAAAGGGCCATCGAAATCATTCAGGCCAAGCGCGAAGCAGATGCCAAAAAGCTGATCAAACAGTTTGACGAGCAGCCAGACCTACAAATCCTCAACGGCCGCTGGGGGCCTTACATCAAAGCCGGCAAAAAGAACGTCAAGATTCCGAAAGACATCACTGACCCTAGTACCCTCACGCTGGCGCAGTGCCAGGCGCTGGTAGAAAACGCACCGGCTAAGAAAGCACCGCGCAAATAGTTTTTTAGTTATGAATGATCAGTTACCCCACTAGCGCGGAAATTCTTCTTCCGTGCCAGTTTTGTCATTCCGAACGAAGGTGAGGAATCTCACGCTAAGAAGAGCAATACGAAAAGATGCTTCCCTCCGTTCAGCATGACAAAGACAGGCAGTAGCTTCCGCACTAGGATTGTCCTGAGTTACAAACTCAGGACAACCTAAGGGGGGACAAAGACGGCAATACGCAGCGATGCTTGTTGTCCTGAGTTTGTAACTCAGGACTGTAACCAGATGTGCGTACCGTGAGATGCTTCCCTCCGTTCAGCATGACAAAGACAGGCAGAAAGTAACTTCCGCGCCAGCAAAGCTAGAAAGGATGGACAAAAGCGCTGTCATGCCCGCGCAGGCGGGCATCCATTGGTTGATGCCTGAATTATGAATGCTTGATTTGAAGGCAAATTTTCATGATCACTGATAATTTCCTTTGGCACGGAAGTAACTTCCGCGCCAGCAAAGGATATTGCACTTTCAAAAAAACAATTAAATTCATGACATGTACCTACAACCCAGCAACAGAATAACTATAGACCCTACTATCTGTCATGGCAAACCCTGCATTCGTGGCATGCGGTGGCCTATAGAAGTTATTTTAGACATGCTTACTGCAGGGATGACTACAGAGGCTATTCTCAAGGAGCATCCTGAGCTGGAAAGGGAGGATATGCTAGCCCAGCCTTGCTTTTGCTAAAGCTTCTCTCATAGGCAGCACTGTTCAGCTGCCTGCCTGATGCGATTACTCTGTGATGTACACATTTTTTATTATTACCTTTTCCTCAACCGAGCCAGTCAACCACCATGCCGCCACAATACCCTACACGCCCCCTCCTGGTGTTAGGCCTACTCCTAGGCCTACAAGCCGCCTGCGCCACAAAACACCCCCCACGCTCATCAGCCGATGCGCTCAAAAGTCTACCCACTAAAGAATCCCTAGAAAGCATATCGGAGAACCGTCAGCTGACGGTTGAAGAAATTGAAAACCACATCACTAACATACTGAAGAGCGACCAGCTAACTGTTAAGGAAAAAATAGAGCTCCTAGAACGTACAAGCAAGGAAACATACCAAACCCAAGCGCAGATATACAAGGTGCTGAACAAATTTATACAAGCCAAACTGTCCGAGATTGGTTTTATATCCCCTGAACATGATGAGCAACATAGACTCGAAAACTATACATATTGCCATAAGCATCAAGAAAACAAAGCAGTAGAGAAGCTCATCCAACAAGCTTACACAATCCGTAAGCAATTCTGCCCCCAGAAAGCCCGTCACCCCAAGGAATATTTGTTGCAACTTATAGCCAACAATCCAGCCTACGCCCACAGCTTGCTGAAGCCCCCTCTCACGCCGCTCGACGTGTACCTGATTCGATATGCCTTAGATCATGCCTGTTTTCCACCTACCAAAGACATAGAAGTTCAGGAACCTCTCTACGCCATAGATCAATATCATCATGAGTTGCCGCCTACTTTGTACAAAGATAAAAGGCACCTGAAGCCCTATACTTACAAGCAAACGGTGCCTAGCAAAGAGTGGCAGGACTTTATACAGGACTTGGTGCAGGGCTACCCGCTGCATGTGGCCATTGACCACGGGTTGCCTACAGAAGTCATAGAAGGACTGCTGCAACGAGGTGCCAAAGTGGACTATCAGTGGAGGAATCAATCTCCGCTAGCACTAGCCATAACACGCCAAGCTACGCCTGCTATACAATGCCTTGTAAAATTCATAGGCCAGCATTCATCCCCACAAGAGCAAGCAGCATGTTATCGTATCCTGCTCAGAAACATCCATCGAATAACTACCCCAGCAGTGCTCTTGGATAGCCTAAGGTTGGACCAAGAGACGATCCAGGCCATCAACAGCGAGGTAGTCCCGGCTATGATACCACGACCTGAATGATGAAGCTGAGGCGGCGCTACTTGTAACGCTGACGGCTGGTAAGTTGGATCCAAGCTAGTGAACAATAAGCTTTTGAGAAGCTGCGGCAACGGGGATGGGCTAGTGATCAGCTAAAAGGGCTGCTCAAAAAGAAGCCCACCCTCGTTGCCTCCCTAGAGGCTATTCAAAAAAAGCAACCACCGCATCTGCTTCCAAGCTCTTTCTTGGCTTACCCAATAAAATTTTTGAAAATTATATCTTTTATTTTTGTATTTCTATTTGAAATTATCGATAATTGCATCCCTAAATAAAATTATGTTGTATATGATTATCAAAAAGCACTTTTTTCCCCATCAACGCCTATTTGTCTTTGCCCTCGGCGCCTTTTTAGCCCTACAGACGGCTTGTATGAATGAGCATCGCTTAGGATTAGACACAAAAGGATTTACTTCGAGTAGTCGGAGCAATAATAGCCGTGCTGATGACGACGAGGTATCATTCTTGAGTAAAAATATTAGAAGCATTCGTAACAAGTCAGCTGCTACCTACTTATTCAATGCCGTTAAAGATGCCTCTATCGATGAAAAAGTTGTAGAAGAGCTGCAGGAGAACTGCGCTATGAGTACAAATACCAAAAAATATTGCTATGAATGCATAATAAACAGCAGTCAGAGCAACAAACAAGTCAAGAAATTGGCCAACGAAGCAATGAGAGAGTTGGACCTAGACCTAGAGTCAAAAGAATCGAGCGACAACACATCGGGGGAGGAGCGTAGTAGCTCTGAAGAGGAGTATCAATCAAAAATTGCATCAAATAAAGAGGATGGCACTGAAAAATTAGCAGATAAAATCCAATTCATCTTCGATGGGCCGTCGGAAAAACTCGAGAATAGACAAGTAGAGCTCAAAAATCTGTACACTAATAAACAAAAAGTCAGTGACCAAGCGTTCATCACGGCCATCATCAAAGCAATTGAGGGGGCTGAGCTATCGCATAGCTTCAATAACGTTGATTCCACAACAACAGAGCCAAGCGTGGGGGATGCGTACAAATTGCTCCAAAATATGTGCAACCCCGGCCTCATCTCAGGGCAAGCTTTCCTCAAGGGGGTGATCGATTATTACACAACGGACTCGATGATGATATCTGACATGTTTCAAGGCTTGCATCAGGAAAAAGTAGTCTCCTTGCCGGACATCCTCCAAACGATCTTAGCGCACAAGCGCATCGCCAAAGACGAGAAGCTGAAACTGCTCAAACGTATCTTGCAGAGTGGCTATTACAAATCAGCGTGCTCCACGCTAAAAGCCAACGGAGAGGCTTCAAAAATTCTCCACGCTATTTTGAACACGCGCTTCGCTGTACAGGAGGAGTATGATTTACTAAAGTGGGTGCACAAGAGGCAAGCAGCTTCTTTACTAACCATCCTCGAGGTGATCATCCAGAACGAGACCTGCAAACACGACTATAAGCAAGACTTGCTCCAACACATTTTCCTGAAGAGCAAGTACTTCAAGAATTCTATCGCTGCCTTAGGCGAGGAGGCTGTGCCAACCCTCCAGCAGATCGTACAGAATTACTTCGACGAACAAGCAACCCTAGCCTGGCAACAAAAGTTGTCCTAGCGCCCAGCATGTGCCCCAGAGGGTAGTCAGGCACTTTAGCAAGACTGACACTTGCTTTAGTAAAAAAATTTCATTTAAAAATTTTGAAAATTAAAAATT
>JBCCWZ010000042.1:0-7353 GCA_039192615.1 Bacteroidota bacterium | reverse complement strand
CTTCCACTAGCCTCTTTTGTATAGAAGTTAGGGGGACATTAGATTTTATTTCCTTAGCGTTATTCATTGCTTCTTGTGCGTTATTCACTAGGGGAAATTGCTCCTTTATTGCATTCTCTACGTCCAATAAATCCTGAGTCATGTAAGGCTGTCTACTAGCACTAGCAGCGTCGAGCTCACGTTTTGCATCCTCTAGTTGTCCCTCTTCTATCTTTACCTTTGCTTCTGCGTTTTTTACATCACCTTGATTTTGGATTTTTTCGGTTTCTAAACGAGATGCTTGCGTCTCTAACTGTTGTAATTTTACTGTCACTATTGCTAACGGATCACCTTTTTTTTGTGCCTCTTTTAATGCATGCGCCTCCGATTGGGCTTGTTGTAGGTTCCTTTTATATGCATCTATTTCTTGTTGTTTAGCTTGTTCGCCTGCTTCTTTTTGCTTTTCGGCTGCCTTTTCGGCTGCTTGCAACTTGCCTGCGAGCTCTTTAACCTTCTTTTCTACTTTCTTCTTTCCTTGTTCTATTCCTTCTTTCTTAGCTCTTTTTTGTTTTTCCTTACTTTTTTTTGTGAGGTCTATCAATTTTTGAGCTAACTCTTGTTCTTTTTGACTAGGTCCACAGCCTGTGAAGAGGAGTAATACTAATAGAAATGCTTTATGACTTATGTATTTGATAATACGCCCAGTGTAGTCCATAATGATACTTTATTATTGTTGTATGATATAAAATCTTGTTGGGAAGTTAACATATACATTGGAAATATATATAAAAACTACTGCCCGACCCAAGCAGCAAAACTACATAATTATTTTATCTATTAACAAATATTTATGCTGCTTTTTTTCACTAAGGAGCACCTCATATAGGTACTATAGGCCCTTGCGCTATATACGCAGCCTCTTGCTGGCGCATCAGGGCTTGGGCTGCCGGCGTACGATCGTCATAGCCCAGTAAATGCAATACACCATGCACCATGACCGTATGTAGCTCCTGCAGCCAAGGCTGGCGCCAGGTCAGGGCATTTTCTTGCACGCGTTCTACACTAATATAAACATCCCCTTCTACAATCCCAGGCGCATCACTATAGTCAAACGCCAGCACATCAGTCAGCGTGTCGTGCTGTAGATACTGGAGATTGTAGGCGTGTAAGCATCGATCTGAGCAAAAAATGACATTGAGCTGCGCCACGGCATAGCCCTCTTGGCGAACGACCTGCCGGAGCCAAGCTGCTGTGGCCGTAGGGGCAGGCAAGGTAAAGTCAATGTCCTCAGTAAAAAAATGGATTACGTCCATAATACACCAACCTACTGGATAAATTAAGGGCTTGGGGCGTGCAGAGCGCGGCAGCCGCCAAGCTGCCTCCAGAGGGTTCCATTGTCTGCCAGGCTTTTTTTGCCGTTCTTTACCCCTTCGGCCCCATTGGCCTGCCCGTCCTGGGTGCAAAAATGCATGCTCTATGCCCCAAAAGCAACAATATCCCCCCCTCCTGCCTAAATTCCAAGACTGGCCCATAGTCCAGCTCAACAAGCAGCACCAGGCGTTTATAGCAGCAGTGGTTGCAGAGACCGTGCAAAAAGTGCTGGCGGCGCATGCAACAACCGAGGCGCTGCGGGCCATGCTGTGCAAGACAGCGGCCCTGGAGCTAGTCCGGGCCCAAAAGCAGGCTTGGCAGCTGGATCCACCTGACGAAGTGGCGTTTTGGATGCACTGGGTAGCCACCCTGCCTGAGCAGCCATCTACAGCGCTGCCTACTATCCTGCACGAGATCGTTAGCCGCTATGCCCAGGAGATGATGGGGCGGTTTCGGATAACGCACTACCGGGCAGCGAAGCGGGTAGTTCCTTATGTGCTATCTCGGCTGCTCACCCCCGTCAGCCTACGCTCTCCCTGGCAGCTAAAAAGTAAACTCCAAAAAAAGCTACACGTTACAGGGGCCATTGACCAGCTCAGGGCCCTGACCTTGCAGGGGACTGTGGTAATGGTGCCCACGCACTTTAGTCATCTAGACTCGTTGCTCTTAGGTTGGGTCATTCAAACCCTGGGCCTACCATATTTTATCTATGGTGCAGGGCTCAACCTCTTTAACAGTCGGTTTTTTGGGATGTTGATGAATAACATGGGGGTTTATAAGATAGACCGGCGGCGTAAGAACCTGCCTTACCTCACCGTACTCAAGGCATACGCTTCGTTGGCCTTGCAGTGGGGCTGTCATAGCCTTTTTTATCCAGGCGGCACCCGCTCTCGGTCAGGAGCGCTAGAGCAGCGGCTGAAGCTGGGGCTTTTAGGCACTGCTTTTGAAGCCCAGCAGCGTAACTATGCGCACCAGGGCCCTACAGGGCGCAAGCTGTTTGTTGTGCCTGTGGTACTGAGCTACCATTGTGTGCTAGAAGCGCCGCAGCTCATCAAGAGTTACTTGGCTGCCCAAGGAGTGCGAGGACTCAAGCAGAAGCGCCATGTGGCTTTTCCCCGACAGCTGTGGCATTGGGCTGACAATATTTTCAGGAAAGAGTCTAATATTGTGGTGTCTATTGGCGAGGCGATGGATCTGCTGGGGAATCGGGTTGATGAGGCTGGTAACAGCTATGATGCCCAGGGGCAGCTGGTCGATACCTATCAGCACTTCATGGCCTCAGCCGGGGAGGGGAGTCGGCAGTATGAGGCCGACACCCGGGCGCTGAGCCAGGCGATAGTAAGGGGCTACCATAAGGCCAACTGTGTGCTTACCAGCCATTTACTTGCTTTTACGGCCTTTACCCTCCTCAAGCAGCAGCACGCCGGGCTATCGCTACAAGCCCTACTCCAGCTCCCTCCCGCACAGCTCGTCATTCCCTATGCCCAGCTAGAAGCCACCTTTGCGCGGCTGCAGGTTGCCCTCCTTCAGCTACATAGCATGGCTCAGGTGCAGGTAGAGCCTGCGCTACAGGGTACTGATATACCAGCAATGATACAGGAGGGACTGTATCATTTGGGCCTTTACCATGCCCATCGGCCTTTGCTCCAAAATCAGGCTGGGGATATAACTACCCAAGCATTAAGTACTTTATTGTATTACCATAACAGACTCCAAGGCTATGACCTCGATAAGTACCTCTCGTAACTGTGTGGGCGTAATCGGCGCTGGTAGCTTTGGCACGGCTGTGGCCAACTTGCTGGCTCGGAATGCTGATGTGCTTTTGTATGTGCGTCAACCAGCCACTGCCCAAGCTATCCAACAAACACGAACCGCTGCTGGCTACTCTCTGGCTCCTAATATTACCCCTACTGACGACCTGGCCGAAGTGGCTGCGCGATGTACGGTGCTCTTTCCAGTGGTGCCTTCGGCAAGCTTCAGAAGCATGATGCAGCAGCTGGCGCCTTGGCTCCAGCCGCACCATGTCCTCATTCACGGCACCAAGGGCCTAGACGTCCATTGGCCACAGGCATCCCCCCCAGGTACCTGGACGCCCCTGCCCCGGGAGGCAGTCAAGACCATGAGCGAAGTGATCCAAGAAGAAAGCCCAGTCCATCAAATAGGCTGTTTAGCCGGCCCCAACCTCGCCCGCGAATTGGCCCAGGGGCAACCCGCCGCCACCGTAGTCGCCAGTCCAGTAGCCGCCGTCATCACCCACGGCCAGCAACTCCTACGGAGCGATCATTTTCAGGTCTACAGTAGTACCGACCTGCTCGGGGTAGAGTTATGTGGTGTCTTAAAAAACATCATGGCTATTGGCGCCGGCTGTCTTAGTGGGTTGGGCTACGGCGAAAATGCCAAAGGGATGCTCATCAGCCGGGGCATGGTAGAGATGGTCTACCTCGGCCGCGCTATGGGGGCGAGTGTACGGCCTTTTCTGGGACTGGCTGGGGTGGGTGATTTGGTGGCGACTTGTACAAGTAGCCTCAGTAGAAACTATACGGTGGGGTATCGCCTGGCCCAAGGCACGCCTCCTCAGCAGCTCATGCAAAACACGGAAGAAACTGCTGAAGGAATCAATACAGTGAAGACGATCCGTGGCCTCCTTGACCACTACCAGATGCGTGCTCCCATTACTGAGGCCATGTACCGGGTGCTTTTTGAGGGCTTGGCTGTCCAAGAAGCGATCCAATACTTGATGAAATACCCCTTAGATATAGATGTGGACTTTCTGTAGGCCGGTGATCGATGGGGATTGAATGACTGGTTGACCACTCTCTTTGTCCTGGTGCTCCTGCTTTCTTTTTGTCTTTCTGTGCCTTAAGTGAAGCCACTCTACAGCGTGCCCCTTGGCAAGGGAAGAGATGGTAGAAAATTTCTTTGCTTTGGCTGAGGATAAACATTGGGGCAAGCTTGCGCTGCCCTGTTGCGGTCATGTACTCAGTATTTACGAACCCCCTTGTTAGGTGCTTTGCGTAGTATCTGTGTGCCTATTTGCTGGCCGCTCAGCGCCCCCAATCCTCCTACTATCCCACCTAACAGTCCTGTTAACAAAATCAGGAAGATAGAACGCTGTAAGCCGAATAAAGGTGCAATTTTGCTGGATAGGATAGCGTTGGTTGTAACATCAATCCAAGTGGCCACTAGCGTCCAAAGTAGGCTAATGGCTACAAAACCGCCTTTAAAGGCAGTAGCTGGGCGCAGGTCTAACCCCATGGCTACAGCGGCTGCACAAATCACGAGTGACCACCAGGGTAAAAACTGGGCTGTTAGATAACTTAATAGGGCGGTTAAGACTACTTGGATTAGAAATTTCATATTGTTTGGTCTTTTGTACCTCCTTGAGAGGGTGATGGTATTTAAGTGCTATCGCCGCAGCGATGGCTTAAGTGTTAGTGTATAGGCCCCTTTGGTAGGCTCTTGGGGGCCTTGGAGGGTAATGGGGATGTACTGGCCCTGGTACCAGGGGGTGATAAGGTTGGTGTAATAAGGGCTGCCAGGGTTGCCAGATTGACCTCCTGGATAAATAAACCAGCCTTTGGGTTGCTTGGCTAGCTGGGCGATGAGCCGCATAGCAGCGCCTCGGCTGCCTTCATTGGCATTCAGGCTGTGGGCACTTCCCCCTACCTGTAGATGGTCTAGCCCAAAAGAAGGAATGTGAGCCATGTGATTAATGAATACCCGGCGGTAGTCGCCCCATCGATAAGGCTTTTGATGCGTTGCTTGCCATTCTTCCAGTGTTTGCACCCCTGCTAGAAAAGCAGCATGAACTAAAGCACCCACACTTGCATACTCCCCGAGGTCTAGGTGAGGACTCTTCGGATGGTGCTTTAAGAGAGTCATAGTTCGGTAAAAAACAGGCGTAGGCATAGGATACTCCTTGTTTTGTAGGGGCTGCCATAGTATTGTCTGCAGCGCTTCTTGCCATGCGTGAAAAACAGATGGGGCCTTCATATCTACTTCATTACGAAAATCCCAGTCCAAGAGTAGCTGATAAGCCGCTTTTTGGGAAGCATTGAGTAGCTTTTTATCTAGCCGTTTCAGCAGCCACGGCAGGCTATCCTGTGCAGCCAGGTTGTAATTGTCATTTTGCAGCTCCATCATAACCTGTTCATCAATGTCCTGGAGCTTGCTAAGGGCCTGATTAATTCTTCTATTACGGTAGTGCTCTTGTTTGTAGTGGTAATAATGATATGGATAGTGTTTGTCTGTAGAGCGTTGGTTCGCCGAGCTCACATAGCCACGCTCAGGGTTGACAATTTTAGGATTGTGAGCCTGTGGAATAAAGCCTTGCCATTCATAGGCCGCTGTGTTTCCAGCCATAATAAACCGCCCCTGGTCTTTCCACTGCAGTGGAAACCTGCCTGCTACCTGCGTTGCAATATCATTACTGACTGAAGCAAAGGAAAAAGTTTGGCTGGGCACATGATAATGCTGCAGGGCTTGCTCAAATTCTTGAAAATTTTTGGCTCTATTGAGTAGATAAAAAGCCCGTTGCTCTTGGCCTGGATGATGCCCCAGCCATTTCATCGCCAAATTTCGTTGCCCAAGTTGCCCTGGAAAATTATCGTCATAAACCACCGGGCCAAAGTGCGTATACAGTACTGTATCGTAGAAGCTCTCCCGTCCTCTGATCTTGATCTCTTCTGTTACCCGCTGTGTTTTCAGGAGTAGGTTGTCATAATAATACTCCCGCCTCGTATCGTCCTTAAAGTCAATAACATACCAATTCTTAACATGCCGGGTTGTGTTGGTAACGCCCCAAGCAATGGATTCATTAAAGCCTGCAACAACCCCAGGGAGGCCCGGTATGCTTGCGCCAAAGACATTGACAGTAGGCGATTGTAAGTGGATGCCGTACCAAATGGAAGGCAATCGCATGATTAGGTGGGGGTCATTGGCTAGGTAGGGCGTACCTGTAGCGGTTTTTTTGCTGGCCACTGCCCAACTGTTACTGCCTCCAGAGCGTTTGCTTGGGGTGGGCTTGTTTGGACGCTGCTGCGGAGGTACGTACCAAGGTGGGGTTTGAACCGGACTGGGTTTGAAATTCCAGGGTGTGTTCTTAGGAATGACAGGATCGTCTTCGTCAAAGTACGTGGGAAAGAGAAAGTCAAACTTGGCTTTGCCCAACTGATGGTAGGCATTCGTATTCTCCATACTCTTATCATCCCCACACATATCGTCGATCACCTGTACCAGCATCAAGGTAACTTTGAGGGGCGTCCATAATTCAGGGCGATAATCAAGTAGTTTGTACTCTACAGGTAGGTTCTTATAAGACAGCGATTGGATGTAAGTATTGATACCTGCTACATAAGCCTTGACTAAGTCATACATGGCCTTGTCTTCTTGGAGCTTTGCTAAGGCGTTTTGGGCTGTGTATAGGTTGCCTTTACGCCGCTGCAGCCGATCCAAGTGCAGGGCTCGGGGGCCTACTATTTCTGCGATGCGACCTGCCGCTGCATAGGTAGAGAAATCCATTTGCCACAGCCGGTGGAAGGCTGTGATATAGCCCTGTGCAAAGTACAGGTCGGGGTCATGCTGCGCTGTAATATGGGGAATACATTGTTGGTCAAGCTGAATAACTACTTGTTTTTGTAGACCTGGCAGGGTTAAGGAAGTAGGTAGGCGAACTGTCTTGGTCTCGGCATTTTGCCACACACCTTGTATGGGATCCAAGAACTTGCCTATGGGGGGGATAGTACCTATTCGGGTATTGAGTAGGCTTGTTACAATGATGGTCAACAGCACAACGACTAGGACACCTCTTTTTTTCATACTTGTTGGTAATAGAGCGATTAACTGCCCAAAGCTACGGACGTAATTTCTGAGCTTCCTAAAAAGAGGTCAAAAATAAAGAAATTTTTTAGTTGTTGTTGGAGACAGGTCTTATGCACTCTGAAGTAATAAAAAAGCCCGGGCTTATGCCCGGGCTTTTGTTAGTTACATCTTATGTTTTAGAAT
>JBCCWZ010000041.1:0-7655 GCA_039192615.1 Bacteroidota bacterium | reverse complement strand
GCTTTTTCTTTTTTAAACGTTATCAGCGCCAGCAGAACGAAGCGGCCCAAAGCGAGATGTTTCAGGCCGTCTACTACTTTGAGCAGGAAGCATTTGACAAGGCCCTGAACGGTGATGGCGTATTTTCAGGACTGCTAGACATTGCAAAAACATATCGTTTCACCCAAGCAGCTAACTTGGCCCATTTTTACATTGGTGTGAGCTACATGCATCAACAGGATTATGAAAAAGCCATTCAGCACCTGACTAAATTCCGCTCCAAAGACTTTCTCCTCCAGGCCCGGGCTTGGGCGCTGGTAGGCGATGCTTACACCGAACAAAAAGACTATCAGGCAGGGGCTACATATTATAGCAAAGCGGCAGCCTACAAACCCAACAAAGCGTTTACCCCCACCTACCTGACCAAAGCAGCGCTGGCCTATGAGGCCGCTGAAAATCTGGATGCAGCACGAGGTTGTTACCAACGCATTGTCCAAGAGTTTCCAGATGCATCCCAGTACGGAATCGCTGTCAAACACCTAGCACGCTTAGAAGCCCTCGGCAAGCAGCCTCAACAATCACCCAATCAATAAATCATCAAATCACTCAATAAACATGTGTGGTATCATTGCCTATGTAGGACACCAAGAAAGCTGTCCTATCCTCCTCAAAGGCCTTAAAAGGCTAGAATACAGAGGCTATGACAGTGCAGGGGTGGCGCTATTGGATGGAAACTTGAAGGTCTACAAGAAAGCAGGGAAGGTCAGTGAGCTGGAAAACTTCATTACTAACCACCCCTCCAAAAGCCAGATTGGCATAGGCCATACCCGCTGGGCTACCCACGGTGCACCCAATGATACCAATGCCCATCCGCAAGTAGCTGCTTCCGGAAAATTGGCGGTGGTGCACAATGGTATTATTGAGAACTACAGCGCCATTAAGCAAGACTTGCTCAACAAAGGGTATGTCTTTACAAGTGACACCGACACGGAAGTCTTGGCCCATTTTATTGAAGACATCCAGCAGCAAAATCAATGCACCCTGGAAGAAGCTGTTAGGCTAGCCCTGGCCAAAATCGTAGGTGCCTATGCCCTGGTTATCTTGTCTGAAGACCTACCCAATACCCTCATTGCCGCTAGAAAGGGCAGCCCGTTGGTGGTGGGGATCGGGCAGGATGAGTTCTTGATTGCCTCAGACGCCACGCCTATTGTAGAATACACTGACCAAGTGGTCTACCTCAATGACCACGAGATCGCCGTCATTCAAGACAACCAACTCTTGATGAAAAATTTGGAGGATGTTCCGCTGACCCCTGCTATCCAAAAACTGGAGATGACCTTGACGACGATTGAAAAGGGGGGCTTTGAGCACTTTATGCTCAAAGAAATTTTTGAACAACCCAAGGCGATCAGCGACTGCCTACGCGGACGGCTAGACCTGGCCCACCAAAAGCTGGTACTGGGCGGCATCAGTGAACACATCGACCGGCTTGCCCAAGCCCAAAGAATCACGATTGTAGCCTGTGGTACCTCATGGTGCGCTGGGTTAGTAGCGGAGTACTTTTTAGAGGAGTTCTGTAGAATTCCTGTAGAAGTAGAGTATGCTTCCGAGTTTCGGTATAGAAACCCCGTCATCGGGCCAGGTGACATTGTCTTAGCTATCTCCCAGTCTGGCGAAACCGCAGATACCCTCGCTGCTATAGAGCTGGCTAAAGCCCAAGGTGCCACCGTACTGGGTATTTGCAATGTCGTGGGGTCTTCTATTGCCAGGACAGTCCATGCAGGCATGTACACCCATGCAGGGCCTGAGATAGGCGTGGCGAGTACCAAAGCTTTTACTACCCAGCTGACTGTGTTGATGATGCTGGCGCTGGAGCTTGCCCAACAGCGTGGCACCCTTTCTACTTCGGTATTTCAGACCTTATTAAAAGACCTAGCAGCGATTCCTGAGGCCATAGAAACGGTGCTACAACAAAGTGAGCACATTGAGCAAATTGCCCAGGCCTTCCAAGATTCGCTGAACTTCCTTTATCTCGGCCGCGGGTACAACTTCCCAGTAGCCCTAGAAGGCGCCCTGAAGCTCAAAGAACTCTCCTACATCCATGCCGAGGGGTACCCTGCCGCAGAAATGAAGCACGGCCCTATTGCCTTGATTGATGAGGCCATGCCGGTGGTGTTTATTGCTCCCCAAGACCGGTCTTACGACAAAATCATCTCGAATATAGAAGAGGTCAAAGCCCGCGGCGGGCGGGTGATTGTGATCGTGACGCAAGGCGACCAAAGAGCGGCCCAGCTGGCTGATCATGTCATTGAGGTGCCGACCACCCGCGAAGCCTTGATGCCCATGGTAGCAGTTATACCACTCCAACTACTTTCCTACCACATCGCCGTCATGCGGGGCTGCAATGTAGATCAGCCCCGGAACCTGGCCAAGTCAGTGACGGTCGAGTAACGTCATTGCTTTATCATGCCGCACTTGATGCGGTTCTACCCTATGTCTGTAGGAAGTGGAAGTAAATACTTCACTAAGGGTTACACCTTGCGCTTCAGCTCAAAGTACTTGCCTAGGTACACTTTGCGTACCTGTTCGTCTTCGGCCAGCTCTTCGGCCGTGCCGGCTTTGAGCAGCGCGCCCTCGAACATGAGGTAGGCGCGGTCAGTGATCGACAGCGTTTCGTTAACATTGTGATCCGTAATGAGAATGCCGATATTTTTGTTTTTGAGTTGGGCTACAAGGGTCTGAATCTCTTCGACGGCAATGGGGTCGACACCGGCAAAAGGCTCATCTAGCAACACAAACTTAGGGTTGATAGCCAGGGCTCGGGCTATTTCGGTGCGACGGCGCTCTCCACCAGAGAGTACCCTGCCTTTGTTTTTTCTGATATGAGTAATGCTAAACTCTTCGAGCAGGGTTTCCATTTTCTCTTTTTGGGCTTGCCTGGATAGAGAGGTCATTTCAAGCACGGCCATCAAGTTTTCTTCTACTGTGAGGTCACGGAAGACAGAGGCTTCTTGGGGTAAGTAGCTAATGCCTTTTTGAGCTCTTTTGTAAAGGGGAAGGGGCGTAATTCGTTCTTCATCTAGGTAGACTTCTCCTTCATTGGGTTTGACCAAACCGGCGATCATGTAAAAGGTAGTGGTTTTGCCCGCCCCGTTAGGGCCTAGCAGGCCCACGATTTCTCCTTGGGCTACGGCTGGGGAAACGCCTTTGACAACGGAACGCCCGCGGTAGGTTTTGACTAAGTTTTCGGCCCTGAGCTGCATCATGGTATCTGTTTAGTTGGAAGCCATGCCTGTTACATGGCTTGTAAATCTTTAATGTTCAATTGTAAACTTCGTTCTCCTCGGTAGTTATTTTCTCCGAGGGTGTAAACCATCCTAAAAGGCTGTTGCGCCTGCACCAGGGGTTCGTAATGGGCCAGCCCAAACCCGATCGCTTCTAGCACTTGGTCATTACCTGGCTGGTGTACATGGAGCTTGAGGTGCTGTTCTTTCAGGACAGTATAACTTTTGGCCACGACATGGTCGGTTGCAAAGACAGTCTGCATATTGCCCGTGCCAAAAGGGGCCATCTGCTTCAGCACATTATAAAACTTAAAATTGATCTGCTCGAAGGTAATAGGCAAATCTATTTCTTGCGGAGGAATCAGGAGATCTTCTGAGATAGTGTTAGCTACTACCTCCTCAAATCGCTGCTGAAAGGCAGGTACTTGCTCTAGGGCCAGGGTAAGGCCGGCAGCATAGGCATGGCCTCCATATTGTTCCAACAAATCGGCGCACGCTTGGAGGGCTTCGTAGACATTGTAGCCCGCTACAGACCGGGCGGAGCCGGTAGCTTTGCCTTTCGAGGCCGTCAGAATAATGGTGGGGCGGTAGTGCTGCTCGATGCAACGTGAAGCCACAATGCCGACGACGCCTTTGTGCCAGTCTTCTTTGAACAACACCGTGGTCTTGGCCTCGTGTAGGCGTGGATTGGTCTTGATCATAGTGAGCGCCTCCTCAGTCGTCGTGCTATCCACATCCCTGCGCCAAGCATTTTTTTCGTTGAGCTGTTGAGCCAGGGCGGCTGCTTCTTGGGGGTCAGTTGCCAGCAGCAACTGCACCGCTAGCTTGGCATGTTCCATTCTTCCTGCCGCATTGATACGTGGCCCCACACCAAAAACCAGCCGTGAGATGCCTATAGGCGGCGTTAAGTTGCCGACATCCATCAAGGCTTGCAGACCCGGCCGAGGGGTAGTATTGAGCTTTTGCAGCCCATGATATGCCAGAATTCTATTCTCGCCCACAATTGGCACAATATCACAGGCAATGCTGACGGCCACTAGGTCTAAATAAGCATGTAAACTTTCTGGGGGAAGTTGTTGTTGCTGTGTGAGCCCTTGGAGCAGCTTGAAGCCCACGCCACACCCTGATAATTCTTTGGCCGGATAGGGACAGTCGGGTCGCTTGGGGTCAAGGACAGCATGGGCTGGGGGCAGTTCATCACCTGGCTCGTGATGATCACACACAATGACGTCCATGCCAAACGTGTTGGCTTCCTGGATGCAATGCATGGCTCTAATGCCACAGTCTAGGCTCACAAGCAGCTTGAAGCCTTGCTTGGCTGCCCACTAGACTGCCTGCATCGAAATGCCATAGCCTTCGGTATACCGGTCGGGGATGTAGTAGTCAGCCGTAGCTCCTAACTCTTTGAGATAGCCATAAAACATCGCCACTGAGGTAGTTCCGTCCACGTCGTAGTCCCCATAAACTAGAATAGGCTCTTTGTGGGCAATAGCTTGGGCCAGGCGCTGCACGGCCTTGTCCATGTCCTTCATGGCAAAAGGGTCATGCAATTCCTTTAGCGAGGGCCTGAAATAGGCTTTGGCTTGGTCAAACTGGGTGATGCCTTTTTGTACGAGCAGGGAGCAAATGGCCGGATGGGTGCCGAGGGCGTTGGTCAGCGTTTGGACTTGCTCGGGTTGGGGGGCAGGACGATATAACCAACGTTTGTTCATTGGTTGATTAGATGATTGAGTGATTTGTTGATTTTTATCCTCCATGAGCGTTCAGAGCCTCTCCTTTTGCCATGCCGAGTAAAACGAGGCATCCCACTTTACGCCAGGTGCTATACAGAGATGCTTCACTTCGTTCAGCATGACAAGCAGGGCTAATTGGGGCCATTTATTGACTGGCTCACTTCTAGACAACCTATCGCATCCTGTCTGCAGAACGCACTAGTTTTTCATCTTTTCTGATGAAATAGTTGGCCAGTAAATTGCTTCCCAAGGCTTTGATGAGCAAGAAAAAACCGATTCGGTACTTTCCTGGCACGCTCGCCAGCAACAGCGCTGCTTTTTGCCTGGTTAGGTACAAAGTACTCATGAGTATCGCTAGGATAAGCAGGTTGTTCAGCATGCCGAGTTTAAGCTGCAAGCCTCTATTGTCATACCGGAACAACGCGTAAGCCGCTACGATAGCTGCCAACCAACAGCATACGCCGAGCAAGACGTAGGGCATGCGGTGTAGGAGTGCATCACCAGTATTGACTTCTTGCAGTTGCCAAGCACTCAGGTGATAAGCACCTGCTTGGGTCCAAATAGGTAAAGCAGTAGCCACGAGCAGGGCAATGATCACTATCAGAAGGAAAATGGATTGGGGGCGTTGTATCATGGCTTAGCTAGATGATTGGGGTTATGTCTGCAGCATGGTGAGTAGCATGGTGAGCTTCTCTTTCAGTTCCCTGCGGTCTACAATAAAATCTAAGAAGCCATGCTCCAAGACAAACTCAGCACTCTGAAAACCTGTAGGTAGGTCTTTACCAATGGTCTCTCGAATAACCCGCGGGCCGGCAAAGCCAATCAAGGCACCAGGCTCAGCAATATTAAAGTCGCCTAACATGGCAAAAGAAGCACTGACGCCGCCGGTAGTGGGGTCTGTAAGCAAAGAGATGTAGGGGATTTTGGCTTCTGCTAACTGATGGAGCTTGGCGGCGGTTTTGGCCATTTGCATCAAGGAAAATCCTGCTTCCATCATGCGGGCGCCGCCTGACTTGGAGATGATCAATAAGGGGACACGATTTTTCAGGGCATAGTCAATGGCTTGGGCAATCTTTTCGCCCACGACAGCTCCCATCGACCCGCCGATAAAAGTGAAGTCCATACACGCAATGACCAGCTTCAGGTTATTCATTTGGCCGTGGGCTACACGAATTGCATCTTTCAGCTGGGTTTTTTCTTGGGCTTGCTGCAGCCGCTGGGTATAGGGCTTACTGTCTTCGAACTGGAGGGGATCGGCTGATGTGAATTGGGCGGCTAGTTCGGTAAATTTATTATCGTCAAAGAGAAGTTCGAAATACTCCTTAGAGCCTATGCGTACGTGATACCCGTCTTCAGGCACTACGTAGGCGTTGTCTCGCAGCACCTTGGTATGGACCAACTTTCCTTGAGGAGTTTTGTGCCACAGGCCATCAGGCCCTTCTTTCTTGTCTGCAGTAGGGGTAAGAATTCCTTTTGTTGTTCGTCTAAACCAGGCCACCTTTTTTAGTTATGAGTTAGCAGTTATTAGTGATGAATAATTTAGTGTCTGGGCTTTGCTGATTAGGCCACTGTGATGGCTGCGTCTAGGTATACATCTTGCACGGCATGGAGCAGCTTGACTCCTTCTTGCATGGATCGCTGAAAGGCTTTCCTCCCTGTAATCAGTCCCGTACCTCCTGCCCTTTTGTTAATGACAGCTGTACGCACAGCCGCTGCTAGGTCTGAAGCGCCTTGCGAAGCGCCACCAGAGTTGATCAGTCCCACTCGGCCCATATAGCAGTTGACTACTTGGTAACGACAAAGATCAATGGGATGGGCAGTGGTGAGCTGCTCGTACATCTGCGGATGTGTTTTGCCAAAACCCAGGGCTTTGAAGCCGCCATTGACTTCTGGGAGCTTTTGTTTGATCAGATCTGCTTGAATCGTCGCACCCAAGTAGTTAGCCTGCCCAGTGATGTCAGCTGCCACATGATAGTCCGCCTCTTCGGTTTTGAAAGCACTGTTTCTGGTATAGCACCACAAGATAGTGGCCATGCCCAATTCATGAGCCCTTTCAAAAGCCGCTGCTACCTCCATCAGCTGTCGGTGAGATTCCTCAGCACCGAAGTAAATGGTGGCACCTACAGCGGTAGCGCCCAGGTTCCAGGCTTCTTCTACAGCGCCAAACATCGTTTGATCATACTGATTAGGATAAGTCAGCAGTTCGTTATGGTTGAGTTTGACGACGAAGGGAATTTTGTGGGCATACTTACGCGCTACCAAGGATAAGACTCCAAAAGTAGCGACAACGGCATTACAGCCGCCTTCAAGCGCCAGCTTCACAATATTTTCAGGGTCAAAATAAATGGGATTAGGGGCAAAGGAGGCGCCTGCCGTATGTTCTACTCCCTGGTCTACGGGGAGGATAGAAAGGTAGCCAGTGTGGGCAAGCCTGCCAGTGCCAAAGATGCCGGCCAGGCTTTTCAGCACTTGGGGCGATCTATTGGACGGCTGAAATATTTCGTCTATCCAATGAGGGCCCGGTAAATGCAGCTGCTCTTTGGGGATCGTCTCACAGGTGTGGGTGAGCAAAGGCTCTGCTTGAGCGCCTAGCAGGTCTACAAGGTGGCCGTAAGCCATACGCAGCTATTGGGTTGATGACAATAATGACAAAAGTAAT
>JBCCWZ010000040.1:0-7751 GCA_039192615.1 Bacteroidota bacterium | reverse complement strand
CGTTTCGCAGGCTTCAATTTGGCGGTAAATGCGCTGTTCAATAAAGATTTGCTCGAGCGAGGCAAAGAGGATTTGCTCGAGGAGCTTGGCTTGTTGGATTTCTAACTCTTGTTGCAGCAAATTTTTGGTGCGCAAGGTGCTGTATTCAAGCAAGGCATTGACACTCAGAAAGACCGGTTTTTCGTCTAGAATGACGCAAGCATTGGGCGAGATACTGACTTCGCAGTCGGTAAAAGCATACAGCGCATCGATGGTGACGGCTGGGGATTGGTTGGGCGCCAGGTGTACCAAAATCTCTACGTCCTGGGCCGTGTTATCCAGCACTTGCTTGATCTTGATTTTGCCTTTGTCATTGGCTTTGATGATCGAGTCGATCAGGCTCGTGGTTGTCGTGCCATAAGGCAAGTCTCTGATGACAAGCGTTTTTTTATCGAGTGGCTCGATTGTGGCTCGAATGCGCACCTTGCCGCCACGCTGGCCTTCGTTGTAGGCCGAGCAGTCTACAGCCCCGCCCGTCGGGAAATCAGGGAGCAGCTGTATTTTTTTACCACGCAGTACGTCGATAGAAGCCTGGATGAGCTCGCAAAAGTTGTGGGGCAAAATCTTGGTGGCCAAACCAACGGCAATGCCTTCGGCACCTTGGGCCAGGAGCAAAGGAAATTTGACGGGTAATGTGATCGGCTCTTTCTTACGGCCGTCGTAGGAGAGCTGCCATGTGGTGATGGCCGGGTTGTAAAGGACTTCAAGAGCAAACTTCGAGGGACGTGCTTCGATGTAGCGGGGAGCTGCCGCGCCATCGCCGGTGCGTACATCGCCCCAGTTGCCTTGCATATCAATCAGCAATTCCTTTTGGCCCAGGTGGATCAAAGCATCGCCAATGGAAGCGTCGCCGTGGGGATGATACTGCATGGTTTGGCCAATGATGTTGGCCACTTTGTTGTAGCGCCCGTCGTCCATCTCACGCATGGCGTGCAAAATGCGGCGTTGTACCGGCTTCAGTCCGTCTTCAATGGCAGGCACAGCCCGCTCTAGGATGACGTAAGAGGCATAGTCCAAAAACCAATTTTGGTACATGTCCCGGACGGGCAGAAGGTCATGGCGTTTTTCTTCTGAGGCGTTATTCATGGGGGTGATTTATTGATTGGGTGACTATTAGGGTAGTGCTCATACCACGTAGAGATGTTTCACTATTCCTTTGCTTCGCTCAGGACCAGGTTCATCATGACAAAATGTGACTTATTATTTCAACGATTCTTTTTGTCACCCCGAATTCAAAGAAGATGCTACAGGTTTGATAGGAACGATGTCTATCGAAGAAATTCGGCAAGCACTTACAGCTGTGGAAAAGGAAGAAACATTTGATAATAGTAATTATGAAGACGACATTGATAGCTATAGACTTCATACGAATATGATGCTTAATGTGGTCATAACACATATAATGATGGAAACATTCAGATATAACAATAGCGTAATGGGTAAGGCTACTCTAGAAAAAATGAAAAATAAAGTTGAAAATTTACAAAGAAAGCCTAAAACATTGATCGATTTTATGTACAGAATTGGCCAAAAGAGGATTTCAGAGGTTGTCCACAATTCATAGTGAAGTAACTTAGAGCAGCATGTGTTGGTGGCCAGTGCCTCCTACATCGTAATCACCGCAGCCATGCGTACGGCGTTGCCGCAAGCCAAAGTGGCTATCTACCTGCCCATGTCACTGGCCGTTACCTTTCCTTTCAACATTACCCTGGGAATCCCTCTCTACTTCAGCCTTGCGGAAAGGTTTTTGTTGTAGAAGGCACAAGCAAAGACGTTTGTACCAGCCTGGATAGAAAAGTTATAGAGGTCTAAGAAGGAAGCTCTACTATTAAGGAGTAGCCCACTATTTTTCAGATAACCAGCCCTCAACGTTGCTTGATGCAGACCGAGGCAAGCAGCCCACTGCGGGCCAGGTAGTGGGCATGGTGGGCGACTTGGTGGTGTATAGATCAGCGGGCCGCTTTTGGGTCGCGGCGCTGCAAGGGCGCCTGGGCCAATCTTTTGTGTAGCTATCTGCATGCCTCTAGGCTAGTTGGCTTAGCCTTTTCTATAGAAAGCAGAGGCGATGGATGTGGGCCTTGCAGTTCGAGTTGATAGCGCAAGCTTGTGACTAGTGTAAACACTTAGGGCAGCTATGGCACTGTAACAGAGCTTCAGGCCAATACTTGTGAGTAGCTTCAGCCAAGCTTTTGCTATGCCAAAATGCGCTACTAGCCCAGTCATCAGGAACGCATTGTCCACCAAAATGGCAGCAGCAAGCGCTAGGAAGAGTCTCCACGGAATAGTGACTTTTTCCTCAAGTTGATTGAGCACCCACCAATGCATGAAAAATGCTAGGAGAAGCGCTAGGTGGGAAACTAGATCTAGGGCACCCCACTGGGCACTCCAGTGGTAGAATAGCGAAGTAACGTTTAGTACCCAAGCAATAGCACCGGCCTGAAAATATTTTTTCGTACCCCATGCTTGATAGATGTAGTTTAGCATGACTAGTGTAAGTACAAAAGACATTGAGCAAGCCATCAGCTTATACGTTGCATGATGCGTTGGAAGAAGTTTGTATAGGGCATTAACGCCGTACATCGAGACTGTGAGCCCTGCTACAGCCATGAGATAGCGGTAATTTTTAAGACTGTTCGTATTTGCTGTTTTTGCGTGTTTCATATTTTACTTTTTATGAGGTCGTTTTGGAGTACTGAATCCTATGCGGAGAATCTGAACTCACCGCAACATTACAAATTTTTCCGTTTGCTTGCTTAGGCTACTTGGAAGTTTTTTTAATCCTTATCAGGGTTTAAATGCTAACTTCACCCCCATGCAAAATCATTCCATCCCTACCTCATTGCCCACCCGTTTGTGGCCATTTATAGCTCATTTTCTAAGGCCCTACTGGGCGGCCTTTGTTGTATTGATAGGCGCCTCGTTGTTAGGAGGGCTTTGGGGGCCTTTTCACCTATGGATCACCAAGTATGTGGTAGATGGGAGCAAAACGGCGCTTCCTGGCGATTTATCGTTTCTCCGCTGGGGGTCTCTGCTATGGGTGCTCAATTTTATGATTTTCAATATAATTACCTGGTTGGTCAAGACGCATCTCCATCGCCGGTACCAGCCTTTGATCAAGAATCGAATTATAGAAGAGATGTTTGCCTATACGACTCGGGCGCATTTTGGTTTTTTTCAGCAACGGCATTCAGGCCGCTTAGAGAAAGAGATTGTTACTTTGGCGAATACCGTTGAACGCCTCCTCGAGACTTATCTGCCTGAGCTTATACATACCTTGATTATGCCTTCGGCTACGCTTGTGACCGTGTGGTCTGTAGACATGCGCCTTGCCACCCTCCTGATCGTCTGGCTAACGGTCTTATTTGTCGTCAGCTACAAAAGATCCAAAAACCTATTGACCCTTTCAGATGAGCATACTTTCCGCGAAGCGCAAACCTCAGGGCAGCTGGTGGACGTCTATGCCAACATTCACAGTGTACGCTTCTTCAACAATGGTTCTTATGAGGTGAACCGGCTGCGCCGCTTCTTGGACAAAACTAGGGCAGCCTTCCAGCAGATGAAGGGGTATGTTATTACGCTGCACACCTTACAGGGGGGGTTGCTGGCCATTATGCTGGCCGTGATGTCGTACTGCTTGATCTTACTAAAAGTCACGACTGGGGAGTTTATCTTGGTTATTGGCCTTATCATTCGGGTAGGGAATACGATGTGGTATACTACGGGGCTTCTTAATGAAGTGACCCTGGGTGTGGGTAGATGCCAGCAGAGCTTGAATTCTCTGCTGGTGCCGCATGAAATAATTGATAATGTGGCAGCCCAACCAATTAAGCTTACTCAAGGCGCTATTCAGTTCGAAAAAGTCTCTTTTAGCTACCCCAATGGCGAGCAGGTCTTTGACAACTTTTCGCTCCAGATCAAGCCTTTGGAGAAAATTGGGTTAGTAGGGTTCTCAGGGACGGGCAAGAGTACTTTTTTCAATCTTATTTTAAGGCTTTTTGAGCTGGATAGTGGCCAAATATTGATCGATGGGCAGGACATTGCGCAGGTAACTCAAGCTTCTTTGCGCCAGCAGATTGCCATCATTCCTCAGGAAACCGTCCTCTTTCATCGCAGCATCTTAGAGAATATTCGCTATAGCCGCCGGGATGCCACTGATGAGGAGGTGATGGAGGCGGCTAGGCAGGCAGGGGCGCACGATTTTATCATGAAGATGCCAGCGGGGTACCATTCAATGGTGGCGGAGCGGGGGGCGCAGCTGTCTGGAGGCCAACGGCAACGCATTTCTATTGCACGGGCCATACTCACCAATGCGCCGATTCTGATCTTGGATGAGGCAACTTCGGGGTTAGATTGTATTACGGAGCAGAAGATTTATGCCAGCTTGGAGCAGCTGATGGCGAACCGTACGACTCTTGTTATTACCCATCGCTTGACCTTGCTACCTACTATGGATCGCATTTTGGTGTTTAATGAAGACAAGACTATTGAAAGTGGTTCACACCAAAATTTGCTGCAAAGCAGCAAGTATTATGCTAAGATGACGTGTATAGGTGCTGGTCTAGAAGGAGATTTTTAAGCAGCCTCACAAGGCTATCTAAAGGATTATCAAGCAGCCACAGGCAGATATCAATGGGCTACTTACCGCCAGTATCTGTTTATTTTCGTCTTGCTTCGCGGGCTATTAGCTCTCCCACTCCCGGTTATACCCACTGCGCTTTACTGCAGGTTGATGATGTGTTGCGCAAAGGCCAGCAACTGGGCCTCTCTAAAAGCAGGGGCTATGATCTGTAGCCCGATGGGCAGCCCGTTTTGGTCCTGACCATTGGGAATAGAAATGGCAGGCACCCCGGCAATAGAGGCAGGCACGGTATACAAGTCTGCTAAGTACATAGCCAAAGGGTCTTGAGTATACTCACCTATCTTAAAAGCTGTCGTAGGCGTGGTAGGCAGCACTACAAAGTCATAAGTAGCAAAAATAGCCTCTAGCTTTTCCTTGATCAGCTGTCTTACTTGTTGTGCCTTGACATACCAGGCGTCATAGTAGTCAGCACTCAGCACAAACGTACCCGTCAGAATGCGGCGTTTTACCTCCTCGCCAAACCCCTCTGTCCGCGTTTTGCTATACATAGCTGCCACTGTCGTGCTGTCAGGGCTGCGGTAGCCATAACGTACCCCATCAAACCGAGCCAAGTTGGCACTTGCCTCTGCATTCGCCAAGATGTAGTAAGTAGGCAATGCGTAGTCCAAAAGAGGAAACTCTACCGCCTCTACTTGATGCCCCGCCTGGCGCAATGCGTCTAGCGTAGCCTGGGTCTGTACTCGAATCTCCGCTTGCAGCCCTGGGTGATCTAAGGTGACAGGGAAATAAGCGACTTTAGCTTGGCCTTGAAATTGCAATTGCTGGGTATAGGAAGGGACAGGCTGCTGCGATACTGTGCTGTCAAATTCATCTGGGCCTGCGATTACTTCCAGCACACTGGCGCAGTCTTGGATGGTTTGGCTTAGAATGCCGATGGTGTCAAAGGAAGAGGCGTAGGCAATGAGGCCATGGCGGGAAATGCGTGAATAAGTGGGTTTGAGGCCTACAATGCCGCAGAAAGCAGCGGGTTGCCGTACAGAGCCGCCTGTATCAGTACCGAGAGAGGCATGGCACATGTGGGCTTGTACAGCTACTGCAGAGCCCCCCGAGGAGCCACCTGGTACTCGGGTAGGGTCTAGGGCATTGCGTACAGGGCCAAAAGCAGAGTTTTCATTAGAAGAGCCCATCCCAAATTGGTCGCAGTTTTGATGCCCAATGATGACTGCATCCGCATCTAAAAGCCGTTGCGTAGCCGTCGCACTGAACTGAGATACAAATCCTTCCAAAATTTTACTGCTGGCTTGCACTGGATGATCTTGGTAGCACAGCAAATCTTTGAGCCCGATGACCATACTGGCTAGCTGCTGCGCTTGGCCGGCCGAATGCTTTTTGTCCAAAGCTACTGCTTGCTGCTTGGCCTCTTCGGCATACGTATGCAAAAAGGCATTGAGATGGGCTCCTTGTTCTATATTATCTAGGCAGTGTGCTACTACCTCTTGGCAAGTAACCTTGCCCTGCTGCAGCCATGTTTGCAGCACCTCAAAAGCAGTGAGTGGTTTCACAATAGTTAGTTTTAGCGCTTCAGCTCGGTTGTAGGGGCTGATCAGAGGCACAAGTTTAGCGAATAAAGTGTCTTGGGCCAATGCCTATCGAACGAATGTAGGGATGAGGGTGGTGGGTAAGCTTGTCTTCACAGAGGCTTGATTACGCCGTGTGTATATTATCTTTGGCACATGATGCAAGCAATTGCCTAGCTTTGGAGTGTTGTATCTGAGTAACAGCTGGGCATATGGAATTGCTGCTTATCTTCAATATCGGCTATGATTGTTAAGACCAAAAAATACAAGCTGCCTACAACTACCTATGTCCGGCTGGGCCTTAAAAATATTCTTCGCGAGCAGTGGTGGGTGTTCCTCATAGCTTTGGCCATCATGAGCGGCACTTTTTTTATCAGAACGATTTGGTTTGTGCTGACGGCTAACATCGGCTTGTTGCTATATTTCTTGTTTTGGATTATTCAGTTCTATGGCGTTACCTACCTAGAACAAAATCAGCTGCTTTTTGACCGTTTGCGCTATGAGATTTCTAGCCAGCAGATTATGATCCAGGTGACTTCCAAACAGGGCATGCCTATTGCCTGGAATCAGGTCAAAAGGGCTGTCAAAGAAAGAGATGCTTTCCTCTTGGTGATTTCTAAGGCCCATTTGATTTACTGGCCTCACAAAATCTTCAACAGCCCGCATGAGATTAAGTTTGTAGAGACTATTCTGAAACGTAAGGGACTACTGTAGGCGGTTTGATGGATGCCAACTACTGCTTTTCGAACAAGTAGTGTGGGGGAATAGACGCATCCAAAAATTGTACACAGCTCGTAGGTAATAGCCGATATTTATCTGCCTTTATGTCCGCCTCTTTGAGGAAAGAAAAGCTGATGTGATCCTCTAAAGAGTGTACAGCTGTAGGGATACTATCTTTTGTTGCATGGAGTTGAAAGATAAAATCCAGCTCTTGGTACTGCACCTGATTTGTTTGCCAATGACATTCTAAGCAGCCTAAAAAGTTGCCTACAGCTACACGGAGCTGGCATTCTTCTAGTAATTCCCGTGCTAAACATTGCGGAAGGCTTTCATGTGCTTCTAAGCTCCCTCCAGGCAGAAAGTAGAATTGCTGTGCCTTGTTGTAGCACAATAGGATGCTATCGCCATGCCTCAGTACACCCCGTGCCTTGAGCAATCGTTCTTGCTTCATCATACTATGTACCTTTTTCATGCCCCTACAGACAACGCCAAAGGTAGCAACGCCTCTCTTGTTTCTAGGCTCTCTTTAATTTGGTTACTTGCGGGTAGCTATGAAACAGCCCTATGACTGGGCAAGGCTTTCTTTATATTTAGCGTCTAAAAAGAATGGGTAACTGGTATAAAAAATCAATCCACCACAAAGTGGACTATAGATTTATTGTAGATCTCAAGGATGCTTTCTTTAGTCGACTGCAAAAGGTGATGGAGACATCACAAAAGTATGTATTCAGTATTCCTAAATACAATGGCTCTTTTTCTGGTGTTTTCAGGGCTTTTTATGCGGTTTATTGCAGGGAATTTGCCTCGTTTTAAGCCATGCTTTTGCTGTTAATATT
>JBCCWZ010000039.1:0-7755 GCA_039192615.1 Bacteroidota bacterium | reverse complement strand
TCATCGATCCCAAAGATCGACAAAGGACGAGGTGTTTAGATGCCTGTAGTACAAGGTACGCAGGGCTTGCCTGGTTATCTTGAATGTCTTGTGTAATGTCGCTACTTTAGCATTGGCAAACCGGTACGACCAGCTCCTACTGAAATCCCCCAGGTCTGGTAAGAAGCAAGGGTAGGTGGTTGTAGCGGTGCGATACACGGTTTGCCTTTTACTCCTGAAGACTTTCTGCTTGCTTGATACAAGCTTCTGAGATTACCTTAAATACCCTCTGTGAAAGCTGCTGCTATTAATAACCACCCTATTATCCACGTCCAGGGTCTAACTGTTTTTCATGGCTTGCGACCTGTGTTGCGGGAGATCAATTTTGGTCTTCAACAAGGAGAATTTGCTTTTTTGACTGGCCAAACCGGTAGTGGCAAGTCTTCCTTATTGAAAACATTATATGCAGATCTTCCGCTCAAAGCAGGAGAGGTCAAAATAGCAGGTTTTGAGCTGGGTATACTCAAAAAAGCAAACATCCCTTTCTTACGCAGAAAGCTAGGGGTCATCTTTCAAGATTTTCAGCTCCTGATGGATAGGAATGTGGAGGAAAATCTCTTTTTTGTACTAAAGGCAACAGGCTGGAAGAATAAGTTGCTCATGCGGAGGAAAATTACAGAAGTCCTGATGCAGGTAGGGCTAGACTGGGCGGGTAAAAAAATGGCTCACCAGCTTTCAGGCGGAGAGCAGCAGCGCGTAGCCATTGCCCGTGCTTTGCTTAATGATCCACTCGTACTACTCGCTGATGAGCCTACGGGTAATCTTGATCCTGAAGTAGCGAACGACATTTTGTCCCTTTTTCTAGAAATCAACCGAGGGGGTACAGCCGTGCTTATGTCCACCCACAACTACGACCTGCTTGAAAAGCATCCTGCTAGAGTGCTTAAATGTCAGCATGGCCTGCTTACAGACACAAAAGAAGTTCCTACAGCGCAGTAAGCATTCAAGCAGACGCTACTTCTTTGACAGCATTCAGTAAAAGGAGCATGAAAAATGTCAATTTATTACTATGCCTAACGTCCGGCTTGTTTTTATGGGCACCCCCGAGTTTGCAGTGCCTAGCTTGGAGATGCTCCTGACCCACCATTATGACGTCGCTGCGGTGGTGACCGCTCCAGACAAACCCCAGGGCAGGGGCAAAAAGGTACTGCCATCGCCTGTCAAAGTAGCTGCCCTAGCCCATCATCTTCCAGTACTCCAGCCCACCAACCTCAAAGATCCTTCTTTTTTAGCCACCTTGCAAAGCTACCAAGCTGACCTACAAGTAGTCGTTGCCTTTAGAATGCTGCCTCAAGTGGTCTGGGCAATGCCAGAACTAGGTACTTTTAACCTGCATGCTTCGTTGCTGCCTGCCTACCGCGGCGCGGCGCCTATCAATTGGGCGATTATCAATGGGGAACAGGAAACGGGGGTGACTACTTTTTTTCTAGAACAAGCTATGGATACAGGGCACATCCTTTTTCAGGAAAAGGAACCCATTTTTGGGCAATTTACGGCTGGTACTTGGTATAAACGACTGCAACACAACGGCGCCCACCTTGTCCTGAAAACAGTACAAGCCATCGAGGAAGGAAGTTATACAGCTACCCCCCAAGCCCCTGCCCCAGAGAGCTTAAGTAAAAAAGCACCTAAGATTCACAAAGAGGATTGCCGTATCAACTGGGCTCAAAAGGCAATATCGATTCTTAATTTTATCAGAGGATTATCGCCTTACCCCGCTGCCTGGACGATTCTTAATGGTAAAACCTATAAAATATTGTCCGCTGAAAAAGCCCAGGAGAAATTGCCCCTCCTAAGCCCTGGTGAAGTATACACCGACAAGCATGCTGTGTGGGTAGGTACCCAAGATTACTCTATAGCAATCAAGGTACTGCAACTAGCAGGCAAGAAGCCGATGGCAGTTCAAGAATTTTTAAGGGGGCATCAAATTTGACCACCGCTTTTGTCGTACTTTGCGTACGTCTTCTATTAAGAAAGTAAACTGAAATAACATGGATGAGATTCAAGAATATCTAAAAAAGGCGGAGCAAGCCATGGAAAAGGCTCGCGAACGTACCCAAGCAGAGTTCACTAAAATTCGTGCTGGCAGGGCAATGCCTAGTATGCTGGATGGCATCTTGGTAATGTATTATGGCAACCCTACCCCTATGAACCAAGTAGCTTCTGTGAGTACCCCTGATGCCAGGACGCTTGCTATTAAGCCTTGGGAGAAGACCCTCATTGCTGAGATCGAAAAGGCCATCCTGAACAGTAGGTTGGGCCTAACACCTCAAAACGATGGAGAGATGGTTCGCCTCAATATCCCCCCCCTGACCGAGGAACGAAGAAAGGAATTAGTCAAACAAGTAAAGAGCGAGGCCGAAAAAGGCAAGGTGGCTATACGCAATGCTAGAAAAGAGGTGAAGGAAGCTTTAAAACAACTCCAGAAGGCGGGTACATCAGAGGATGCCACCAAAAAGGCAGAGGAACAAGCTCAGCAACTGACCGATACTTATATCAATAAGCTTGATGTGCTTTTGGCCCATAAGGAGTCAGAGGTGATGGAGGTGTAACAGAGCTATGTAGTAACAAAGTTGTGCTTGAAAAAATGCTGCCTATGTTCTGAGCGCTTCTACTAGCTATACCTGTAGGGCGCTGAGCGACGAGACTTAGGGAACCCTATAATCTCTAGCCCTGTTGTACTGCACATTTTGTAGTAAGTCCGACTTAATGCCTATAGTAAATTCATAGCGCTGTTCAGCTCCCAGTGGATGCCAGCTAAACTCCATTTCCCAGCAGTGTAAGTCTCTACGGATGCCAATATCAGTGTTGCTTTTTAGGAACTCCCGCTTGGTAATATCATAAGCGCTACTAAAAGTCAATTCCCATTTTTCGGTGAGATTTAGATATCCATTAAAAGAAAGTGATTTAGTAATATCGTCCGCTTCGTATCGAGGATAATAGCTGTAATCCCAGACATAGTTCAGGTCGAGACGCCAAGGGATTTTAAAATCTACATACTCCCCAGGTTGTTCTCGCATGCGCTTCTGCTTTGCCTCCATCCCTTGCTCCTCGTCAAGTTCTTCCTCCTCAAACTCCTCCTCTTCCTTCCAGCTACTAGTATATCTATCCCCCGGCGTGCCAAAGGTAGTATTGATGCTGAGTGTAGCATGCTTGATAAGCCCTATCCCCTGGCCATGATTCCAGGCAAACTCATTAGTTCTCTCTGCCATGCTATCAGAATCATTCTTTTCGTAGATGTAGGGATCAAAAGTAGAGTTGAACCTAATATTGAACAGATTGTCGAATAAACTCGTCCATGCATCTAGCCTGATGTCTTTTAATGCTCTGTCTTCTACATCTTTATCTTCGGCTAAGAAATCATAACTCGTACTCCAGTTGAACCCCTCCAAAATCGGCACCTTTTTCTTGCTTTCTCCTCCCTCTTCATTGCTTTTGACCTTCATAGCTAGCCTATTATTCAGATTGATTCCTACTTCCGCTCTGGCTCGGTCTCTTAGCCTGTAATCACTATAAATAGCATCTCTGAACCTATTGTGCTTTGTGCCGTCTTCCATTTTTTGCCAGTAATAATCAGAATCAGAGAAATCAGGTGTATAAGTAAATGTGATCACAGGTTCAATTTGATGCCTGATCGCTTGTACCAGAGCGTGGCGACTAAAGAAGTGCGTTCCATACAGGGTAGTAGTAAGCTGTGCATCAAAACCATAATTGAAAACTTGATAGAAGCCTGGCTCCTTTTCTTCTTCCAGCTCCTTTGAATCTGCTTGGTATTTGTAATTAATCCTTTCTCCATACGATCGCCATTGCCACCACAAGGTTGGCGTCAGGTTCAGATAGTTGAAGAGTTTAATATTAGTTGTAAGCGGTACTGTTTGCTGGACGCCATACTGCTTGTTTTTGAATATTTGAGCCCAGTCTTTTGGTGAGAAGAAGCTAAGTGCATCATCTGAGTCGAGCGTATCATGCTGGACACGGGTAGAGAGCCTGTTCTCAAATTCCACCTTGTGCTGTAGATATATATCTGAATACCAGCTACCTCCGAAACCGCCTTTTTTGCGAAAGGGATAGATTTTTTCTGAAGGCAAAAAGATACTAGGGAGCGTAGCTGTATCAATCCCTTGCTCCATGAAATCTTTTGTATGGCGCAAGCTAGTATACAAAGTGTAAGGAAGCCCTACCAAATTGTTCGTATACTGAACGCTAGAACTCAGCTTGGCCTGAAGGCTTCGGCGACTTGGAGAGAAGGAGCTTCTGAATGATGGGCTTTGCAGGTCTACATCGGCAGTCAGGCTGCTAGTTCTCCTATTTTCAGTTCTGTGCTTCCATTTAAAGCACCAGTTTTTGTTATTTTCAGCCAGCTCCTCCCCTACGTAAGTATTCCTGTTGTAAGACAGCCCCCCACTGTATTGATAACGTTGTTTGTATTGCGATTGTGCTGTGAATCTTATAAAGCCCTTCGAGTAAATGTCGCCTTGTAAGGTTAGATCAACATAGTCATTGAACCTGAAGTAATATCCCCCATCTTGCAAGCAGAACCCCTTTTCACTCTCTCCACCGTATTTAGGTAGGATGAATCCGGACTTTTGGGGGAAATAAAAGATGCCGGAGACAAATCCTAACGGAAGAATAGGGACATCATCAAAGTAGAACGTGAAGGGGCCCGATACTACTTTATCATCTTGCTTGAGTTTCAGTTGCCTAGCAGCTATGTAAAAGTGAGGCTTGACGTGGTTGCAGGTAGTGTAATAAGCCTGATCTCCATAGAAAATATCTTCTGTATCTTTTTTAATCTTATTAGCTCGTAAGATGCCATCATCTTGTTTATAAAACAGCTTGCTAGCCATTGCCCGCTGAGAATCAAAGTTATAGCGTAGACTCTCTGCCATGTACTCTATTCCATCTCTATTGAAAACAACCTTCTTCTCTATTTCTCCTGCCTCATTCTTTTTACTGCATGCTTCAATAGTGTGGCTATTCCAGTCTAGAAAAACTTCCTCTGCCTCAAGCCTAATTGTATCGTGCTCAATGATTCCAGCGCCATGCAAATGAATGGTTTTATGCTTGACATCAAAAAAGATAGAGTCTTCGGCTTCATACTGAATAATAGATTGGATAGCCCCTGCTGGCGTTCGCTCATCGACTTCTTGGGCAGTATTGTCTGATAAAGAGGGGGCTTCCTCGGGATGGGCTGGTTGTAGTGATTCCTTGACCTCTTCGGGTAGGGTAGCTTGGGTAGGTGCTTGACTTTCAGTATCCGTGGGGTTCTCGGGCTCTTGAACAGGAGATTGTATTTTTTCTTGGACTATGCTGTCAGACGATGGGTTATGGCCACTTTCCATCGCCTCTTTGTTTGCTTTAGCCAGTAAAAAGCCATTCGAGGCATTTGTGTTGACTGCATGCTTGGTATCGAGAGAGCAGCTCCATAACCCTATAAGACATAGAAGTACATACTTTGATCTGGACACCTGTGCTTGAGCTTTTTAAAATTTTGAGCGTAAATTTACCCCGTTCATCTAGAATAATGGCACTGTCATGAAAAATATTGTTCGCATATTAAGCATTCTGGTCTTGCTCGTATTGGGGGCATTTAATAGCGTTGGTGCGAAAGGATATAAAGTAAAAAAGATCGTCATTGATGCAGGCCATGGAGGGCGCGATCCTGGGGCTGTGGGTAACTTTTCAAAAGAAAAGGATGTGGTTCTTCGAATAGCGCTGGAGCTTGGTAGGCTTATTAAGCAAGATCAGGATATGAAAGGCGTAGATGTTATTTACACCCGCCAAAAAGATGAATTTGTAACGCTACACAATAGAGCCCAGCTTGCTAATAAAAACAATGCAGACGTGTTTATCTCTATTCATTGTAACGCTGCTCCGAAGGGAGAGACTGGTTATGGTACTGAAACCTATACAATGGGGCTGCATACTTCTAAGGGCAATTTAGAGGTAGCCAAAAAGGAAAATTCAGTCATTCTGATGGAGAAAGACTATCAACAAAAATATCAAGGCTTTGACCCTCAATCACCCGAGTCGCACATTCTGCTAGCCCTGTACCAAAGTGCTTACAACAGAAACAGCTTGAGGCTGGCCCATAACATACAATATCAATTCAAGAACCGCGTAAAAAGAAGAGATAGAGGAGTCAGACAAGCGGGTCTTTTGGTCTTATGGAAGACTACGGCCCCTAGTGTGTTAGTAGAAGTAGGTTTTATTACCCATAATGAAGAAGAAAAATATTTGAATAGCACAAGAGGGCAGACTCATATTGCTTCTGGGATTTTGGCGGCCCTTGTCGACTACAAAAAGCAGCTGGAAGCCAATAACTAGGCTATTTTGAGCGCTATATGCCTAAAAACTTGTATAAGCCTAAAAAAATATAATTATGCTATATGTGCAATATTTAACACAAAAAAATCGACTCTGTGAAAATAAGTAAAGAAGTAAAAGTTGGTTTATTAGCCACTACCGCACTTATCATCGCCTATCTAGGCTTCAGCTTCCTCAAGGGGGGAGACATCTTTTCCTCTGACAATGTTTACTACACTACCTACACTAACAGTGCAGGGCTCAGTACCTCCAGCCCAGTGCTAGTCAATGGTATGCCCGTAGGAAGGGTAAAAAACATACAAGTGCTCCCTAATCAAGGATATAGCATCTTGGTGGCCTTTGCAATCAACAAAGACATTATACTCACAGATGCTACTGAGGCTCGGCTAGTTAATCGTAGCTTATTAGGTGGAAAAGCCATCGACTTACTCATTGAAGCAGGCGAGCCACTTAAAAATTACGATACCATACCAGGGCAGATTGAGCAAGGCTTTGGTGATGCTTTTATGGATACCGCACTCCCCAACTTGACTAATGCCAAAGACATCTCGCTGTTGACTGGCAAATTTGTAGCTTCACTTGTTGAAAATACGGATAGGATTAATAGTATATTTACAAATTTGGAGGAAATAGCTCATCAATTGAAAAAAGCAGCCAGTACTAATCAAAAAGAGATTAATAGAGTAGTCAAGAATATGACTAAGATTTCTAACACGCTTTCTCATAATGAGAATGGTATAGAGCCTCTCTTAAAAAAGTTAAATCAATTAGTGGGGGGATTAGAAGGGCAAGAGATGAGAGTAGCTGCCAAAAAGGTCAATAATATTTTGGGGAGCCTTGAACAGATGCTTGATAAGACTGGCAAGGAGGAAAGTAGTCTTAGCAGGTTACTTGAAGATGATACCTTGTACAAAAATCTTAACCAGGCTTTAGTCAACCTCGACCAGTTGTTGATTGACTGGAAGACGTACCCAGGAAGGTATGTTAATTTCTCTGTTTTTGGCAAGAGACAAAGTCGAGAAGAGACAAGAAAGAAATAGAGCGCTCTACTGGCTATTCATTTTTAAAAATTAAGCCTCTCTACTCCAAGTCAGTACATGATGGTCATAAAAACTATAATGAACAACAAAAGGCTTATTCCTTAGTACCCCCCTTACAATACCCTGGTCATTTTTCTCAAACTCCTGAATGTGTATATCCTCCTTCAAAGACACTCCCTTGCCGCCATGTGCTTTATAGATTGCCTCTTTAGCACACCAGTAAATACAAAGTGTCTCCATATCATTGCCACTATCTTTCACCTCATTCTCGCTCAAAAATTTCTCTCTAACATCTTGAAGCTTCTTAGCAGGTAATTGGATATCAACCCCTATGGGAGCCCGGTGATCT
>JBCCWZ010000038.1:0-8106 GCA_039192615.1 Bacteroidota bacterium | reverse complement strand
TTTGGTAGCGCTGTCGGAACGGACATTAAGCGTCATAGTATAATTACCGTAGTCTTGCTCCCCCAGTCCATCACATTAAGTAGCGTTGCGCTACTGAGGCACCTTAATCTTTCGAGAAGCTAATTCTAAAGCTCTCTCATACTCAGCCGCATTGAGATCATTCAAAAAGTAGTGGGCAGGATTAACTAGCTTATTGTTTTTGCGTACCTCATAATGCAAGTGAGGGCCTGTCGATCTTCCTGTGCTTCCTACGTAGCCTATACATTGGCCTCTTCTGACTTTCTGCCCCGATGTGACAGTAAAATCCTGCATATGACAATACCGCGTTGTAAATCCATAGCCATGGGCAATGAGCACATAATTGCCATAGCCTCCTGAAAATCCTTTCTTAGCCAGCTTGACAACACCATCACCCGGTGCATAAATAGGTGTCCCCTTTCGAGCAGCAATATCTAAACCACTGTGGAAGTGAGGCAGCCTGGTAAAAGGGTCCGGACGATAACCAAAGGGAGAGGAAATACGTTTGAAGTCTTTATGAGAAATAGGCTGAATAGCTGGAATGCAGGCCAGCATCTTTTCCTTGTTTTTGGCCCGTTTGGTTATCTCATTGTAGGATTTGGATTGGATGTAAAGCTGTCGTTTGAGTTGATCTACCTTTTGGACAGTATTGGCAATGAGCTCGTTAGTTTTGAACAATTCTTCATAGCGCTCTGTGCCGCCTACCCCTGCTTTTCTGACAGCAAGAGGCACAGGCTCTGCCTCTAAAATCATGCGATAAAGATTGTCATCCTGCTCCTGCAAGTGAGCCAATACCTGGTGGCTCTGCTCTATTTCCCGTTGTATCTGGTCATAATGATGCTTGAGGAGGGTATTTTCTTGTTTGAGTTGAACCACTTTGGGAAGATCAAAGTAAGTGGTGTAGCCCCAGAGAATAACGATAGCAATGACAAATGAGACAGCAAGGAAGCCCAATAAATCAAAAAAGACATTCCACCTAGAAATCTCTACTCGTTCGTAATTGCAGGTCTCTGTGTTATAATAATACTTTATCCGTGCCATACGCTGGATCAATCACCTGAATTATCGTAGCTTTATTGCTTTGCAGTAGCGAAGGCACAAAATAAACAATATTTCCTTTCAACTACAAGCCGTATAACCAACAAACAAGATCAAAAATATAGCCTAGATATGCAAGCAGCGACGATTAGAAAACGCTTTATCGATTTTTTTGAGCAAAGAGGCCACAAACATATAGCTGCTGCGCCCATCGTGAACAAAGAAGACCCCACCCTGATGTTCACCAATGCCGGCATGAACCAGTTCAAGGACTTTTTTCTGGGCCACCAATCCCCTCCCTACACCCGGGCCGTCAGTGCCCAACCCTGCCTGCGCGTATCAGGCAAACACAATGACTTAGAGGAAGTAGGGGTAGACACCTACCACCATACGCTCTTTGAGATGCTGGGTAACTGGTCGTTTGGCGATTACTTTAAGAAAGAAGCCATTCAATGGGCTTGGGAGTTGCTTACCGAGGTTTATAAGCTCCCTCCAGACAGACTTTATGTGACTATTTTTGGAGGAGACCAGCTAGATCAGCTAGGCCCAGACCAAGAAGCGCAGGCTATTTGGCAGCAGTACGTACCCGCAGACCGCATCTTGTTGGGAAATAAAGCTGATAATTTTTGGGAAATGGGCGATACAGGGCCTTGTGGGCCTTGTACAGAGATTCATGTAGACATTAGGCCGGAGAAGGAACGCCAGCAAGTGCCGGGCCACGCATTGGTCAACCAGGATCATCCCCAAGTGGTCGAACTTTGGAACTTAGTGTTTATCCAATACAACCGCTTAACTACAGGCCAATTGGAAGAATTACCCGCCAAGCATGTCGATACAGGCATGGGCCTCGAGCGCTTGGCCATGGTGCTGCAAGCCAAAACCGCCAACTATGATACTGATTTGTTTCTGCCCCTTATCCAAGCTATTAGCACAGCAGCTGGCCAAGCATATGGCCAAACAGCCCCAGTAGATACAGCCATACGCGTCATAGCAGACCACCTACGGGCCGTAACTTTTGTCATTGCCGATGGCCAACCCCCTGCTAATACTGGGGCTGGCTATGTCATTCGACGCATTTTGCGCCGGGCCGTGCGTTATGGTTACACTTACTTGGGCTTTGAGACGCCCTTCATGTACCGACTAGTAAGCACTCTGGCCCAACAGTTACAAAGTGCCTATCCTCACCTAAGGGAACAGCAAACTTACATTGAAAAGAGGGTGCAGGAGGAAGAGGCAGCATTTCTAAAAACATTGGCAGTAGGGCTACAGCGCCTAGATCAAATGGGCCAGGCATTACAAGGCACCACGCCAACACTAGATGGAGCTATAGCTTTTGAACTATACGATACGTATGGTTTTCCTTTGGATTTGACGAGGCTCATTGCCCAAGAACGAGGTTGGACAATAGATGAGGAAGGCTTCGCACAGGCGCTGCAAGCCCAGCGGCAACGATCTAAACGAGCTGCTATTGCAGAGAAAGGAGATTGGGTGACTGTTGTAGAAAGTGTAACGCCAGTTTTTGTAGGCTATGACCAGCTAGAAGCGACTGCCCGTATTGTTAAATACCGCACCATCAAAGCACAAGGCCCAGAGGAATTCCAAGTGGTATTAGACCAAACACCTTTTTACCCCGAAGGAGGCGGTCAGGTGGGCGATACAGGCAAGCTAGTGGTAGGAGGGGAGTCCCTAAAAGTACTCGATACCCACAAAGAGAATGACCTCATTATCCACCAAGTGGCCCAGCTACCCCCCACAGTCACGGCATCAGTACAAGCCGTAGTAGATCGGACGCGGCGAGCCCTGACAGCCAACAACCACACAGCCACCCATCTGCTGCATGCAGCGCTGCGGCAAGTTCTGGGCACCCACGTAGAACAACGAGGCTCTTTGGTAAACGATCGGCTATTGCGGTTTGATTTTTCGCACCCTAGCCCCCTCAGCGCTGAAGAAATCGCGCAGGTAGAAAACCTAGTCAACGAAAAAATTAGAGCTAATATAGCGCTTCAAGAACAACGCGACGTGCCCCTTGCCACGGCCAAAGCCCTGGGTGCTGTTGCACTTTTTGGAGAAAAATATGGCGAGCAGGTACGTGTCATTACGTTTGACCCCAATTTTTCTGTCGAGCTGTGTGGCGGCACGCATGCCCCTGCTACAGGTCACCTAGGCTTTTTCAAGCTCACCACCACCACCGCCGTAGCTGCTGGCGTGCGCAGGATCGAAGCCGTAACAGCGGTAGCTGCTGAGCGCTGGGTGCATGAACAAGTAGCAGTCCTCCAAAGTTTGCGGACTTTGCTCAAACAACCTCAAGACCTAGAAAAAGCGGTCCAACAGTTGCTCCAAGAAAAAGCCATCCTCAGCAAACAACTAGCAAGCCACGAAGCCACCCACACCCAAACCCTGACGGACCAGCTACGCAGCCAATTCCAACGGAAGCACGGTATTCATACTTTGATGGCTAGGGTAGAACTGCCCCAGGCGGCTGCCCTGAAGCAGGTGGCTTTGGCCTTGCAGAAAGGGAAAAGCCCTTGTTTCATAGTCCTAGCTGCCCAGGTAGCAAGCAAACCACAGATAGCCGTAGCCCTGTCCGAAGACCTAGCCCAAAGCTGGCCCTACAATGCCCGGGACATCGTTCAGCAACTAGCCCCGGCTATTCAAGGCGGGGGAGGAGGAAAGCCTACCTTGGCGACGGCAGGTGGCAAAGCCCTGGACGGCCTGCCCCGGGCGCTGGAGCTGGCAGAAAAACTGCTGACAGAAAGTAACGCAAGTATCACAGCCATGTAGCCAGCATGAAAATAGACTCTCTTCGTCATGCTGAACGGAGGGAAGCATCTTTTCGTATTGCTCTTCTCAGTGTGAGATTCCTCACCTTCGTTCGGAAGGACAAAAAAGAAGAGGAAGGAAAAAAAGCAGAGCAGATGACTCAATAACGTTAGCCCTTTGGCGAAGTAAAATCAGAGGTAGGAGGAAGGGCAAGTTCTGCCCCATGCTGTTCGATGATTTGGATGATCTTTAAAAAGACATCTTGTTGTATATCCCGATAACCCTTCCAGTCCCTCGTTTTCGTAAAAGTATACACATTCAAGTTGAGCGTGTACGGCCCAAACTCAGTAAAATGGACGAGTATTATCTGACGCTGATCAATGCCTGGGTGCGTTTGCAGCATGCTACGAATATCCTGGGTAATAGCGTCCAAGACATGCGCATCAGCAAAGCGGATGCCTATCGTTTCCTTGATTCTACGATTGGTCATTCTACTGGCATTGACCACAATGATGGAAGAGAAGGCAGCATTAGGTACATACAAAGGGCGTTTGTCAAACGTCCTGATCTGCGTAGCGCGCCAACCGATGTACTCCACCGTCCCCTCGATCTCCTTGTCAGGCGAGTAAACCCAATCCCCCACCCTGAAGTGCCCCTCTGAGTAGATAACCAACCCGCTAAAGTAGTTCGCCAAAATTTGCTGGGCTCCAATACCCACGACAATAGCCGAACCTCCACCAAAAGCTACGATGCCCGAAATGGGGATGCCTAGCACGGGTAGGGTGAACAGGATGACAAGTAGGGCGCCAAGTAGCCGTAGTAGCCTGCCTATAGCATAGACCGTGGTTTGGTCAGGGCGCTTTCTAGATAGATTTCCTAATAGAAACTGCTCTTCAAAAAGCCTGATAAACCGCATGAATATCGATGCTAGGAGCAGAATAAGGCCCACTTCATATAGTCTTGGTATAAAGCGGACTAGGGCTTGGTCGTTTAGCTTGGGAATAAAAATATTCAGAATAGAGGCGATACCCACTCCCCAAATAAATACAATCAATGGCCATTGGATAGCCTCTAGCAGCGCTGCTATAACAAAACGGCCGTGTTTTTTCAGCCTAGGATGTAGCCTCTGATAGAAGAGGTGAACAATATAGGCTAGCAAGATGGTGCTGCCTGATACAGCTAGGGGGCGAATGAGCCACGTGTGTTCTTGCAGGAAGGTTTGTAAATTTTCTAAATATTGATCCATAACTAACAAAGATCAAGGGGCTAATGAACCCTCTGATTCATTTAGACGCGCTCTAAACGTTGTCGAAGCAATTCACTCGCTACCTGAGGGGCTACTTTGCCTTGGCTTTTTTTCATTACCTCACCCATGAGCATACCCAGCAGGCCCTTTTTGCCATTTCTGTAAGCTGCTACTTTGTCGGGATAGGCGGCCATTACCTCTTCTACCAGGGGTTGTATCTTTCCTTCATCACTTTCCTGCAACAAATTCAATTCCTGGGCCAGGGCTAATGGGCTGTGTTCGGGCTGCGCCAGCAGGACAGGGTAGAGTTGCTGCGAAGCTACTGAAAAGCTGAGTTGCCCCTGCTCTACCAAGGCAATCAGTGCAGCCATGGTAGCAGGCGATAATGGAAATGCTTGGATCGACAATGTTGATTCATTCAGATAAGCCTTGACCGGCCCCATCATCCAGTTGGCAGCAGCTTTGTAGTGCGGCGTTAGCTGACAAAGTTCTTCAAAAAACAGCGCTATGTCTCTGTCTTCTGTTAACACACCTGCATCATAGGCTGGCAGCTGGTAGGTAGCAGTAAATTTTTTGAAACAAGCCCTGGGCAACAGGGGCATGGCTTGCTGTAGCTGTTCGATCCACGCCTCAGACACGACCAGGGGTGGTAGGTCTGGTTCTGGAAAATATCGATAATCGTTGGCCGTCTCCTTGGCCCGCAGGCTAGTCGTAACGTTTTGGGCAGCGTTGTAAGCCCGTGTTTCTACTGCCACAGTATCTCCCCGCTCTAGCACAGCAATCTGCCGATCAATCTCATGCTCAATAGCCAGCTGTACATTCCGGATAGAATTCATATTCTTCACCTCCACCCGTTGACCGAAGGTAGTGGCGTCTTGGCGCATCACTGAAATATTGGCATCGCATCGTAATGAGCCCTCTTCCATATTCCCATCACAGATGCCCAAGTACCGCACCAGCCTCCTGATTTCTGCGAGCAGGCTGTAGGCTTCTGCTGACGTTCTTAGGTCTGGCTTGGTGACGATCTCGATCAGGGCCACACCTGCCCGGTTAAAGTCGAGCAACGTCTCCTCTGCCACCAACCCATGGATAGATTTGCCCGTATCTTCTTCGAGGTGAATACGTTGCAGGGCGATCTTTTTTTCTCCTTCATCCTGCGTGTCAATCGTGATATAACCCTCCCGACAAATAGGGGTTTTGTCTTGAGTAATCTGGTAGCCCTTAGGCAAGTCCGGATAAAAATAGTTTTTGCGAGCAAAGAGATTTTCGCGGGTAATAGTAGCCTGGCATGCAAGCCCCATTTTGATCGCATAAGCCACCGCCTGTCTGTTGAGTCGAGGCAAAGTCCCAGGATGCGCTAAGGTAACCGTACTCACTTGGGTGTTGGGCAACGCTCCATAAACCGCTGCTTCGGGCGCAAAGAGCTTACGCTGTAAAGAGAGCTGTGCGTGGACTTCCAGGCCAATAACCGCTGTATACTTGGCTCTATGCATATGATGATCCATCAACTAAAAAATTGGTGAAGCGCTTGGTAATGATTTCATCAATAAGGGCTTGAAGATAGCTATTTTTATTATTGATAGGAAGCATATCCCAACTCCTGGGGAGCAATAGGGGCTCCTATCTTTCGGCTACCCCTGTGATCAAAAAGCTTGAATTACTCCTCAATCATGAGCGGATAGCCCCCTCGCATAAGGCTGAGCAAGAGGGTGATGAAGCAGTAAACGGAATAGCTTTCCTAGTCGTGACTACAAATGGATCCACAGAAAAACCAAATGGCGGCCTGTCCTACTTTACTAACAAAATTGCCAGCCTCTATTACAAAGGCTATCCAAAAGACACTTATTTAACTTTGCTGCGCAAAAAAACTTTCCATAGGTGCCCAAGTGGTGCTTATTCACTAACTTTGCTACCCAAAAATAAAAAACCTACCATATGCGTCCTCAAAGCACCCTACTGGCTGTACTACTCCTCAGCAATATACTCCTCGCCACCCGATGTAGAAAGGATACATCTGCCGTTCGAATACTTACCAGCAGCATACAAGATAATACTTATCAGCTCAACGAAGAAGAGAAAAAAAAGAGTATTAGCCTTTATCCAAGTACTACAGCAATAACTGTGGAAGAGGTAAAAAAGGTACAGCAAAAACGTAGCGACTATAGGTCAAAACTACAAAAGCAAGTACATACTGCCCTAACTAAATTGCTGGCTGACGCAGAAGACAGGAATAAGCCCGCTGCTATAGAAATCCTAAGAAGCCTGACTGCTACTGAGCTCGATGTTGAGCACTTTGACGAGGCTATGGATACTTGGTATTACTACAATCAACTGAAAGAAAAAAACCTTGAGCAAGCTGACAACATCCTCTCCCAGCTACCTGCTAATCCCCAAGTACAAGACCTAAAAAAAGTGCGTCAAGCGTTGATGCAAGCTACCGGGATGAGCCCCAGGGAAATAAAAGACAAGGAAGCATATGCAGGAAATGTAAGGTACTGGTTTACTATCAAAAACCCTCTAGAAGTAATATTTAAACCTATTTCGATGTATACCTGGTGGCGTAAGATTATTAACCCCGAAAACCTGGACGAAGTAGAAGCCATCATTAAAAACATAACCAAGCAAAAAGAAGGCATTCAAAAGCTCTTCAAGAAAGTAGGAAAAAAGGCATTCGACGAGAGCGTTGCACAGGCAGCAAGAGAAATACTCCAGCAGGCATTAGAAAGTAACAAGGAGCAGAAAAATAGAGCTCAGATAAGTGCCCTCACCTCAGTCCTCGAACAAGAACATTTGTTCAAAAGATATTTGAACGAAAAGTACATTCCAACTTATATTGATCCATCACAAGAAGCCCAAAAATACCATAGGGACCGAGCTCAGGAAAATTCCCAGAAAAAATTAGGCCTAAATAACATCCAAGACTACAAAAAACTACTCCAATACTTAGATACAATAGAAGAAGACGTGACAGTCTTGGAGGTTAGCACTATTACTAATGCCCAAGAAAAAGAAAACGGCCTAAAAGATTATTATATCAAGTTGCA
>JBCCWZ010000037.1:0-8308 GCA_039192615.1 Bacteroidota bacterium | reverse complement strand
GTTCCCGCTTCTACCTTTTTATCACAATTAGTTTAGAGGGGCACAGGTTATAAGTAAAGCCTCTTCTTTTAGTACCGCTGGCAAATACCTTTGTATGGGCAAGAGGTGCATTTGGTTGCATCTTCTGTCTGTGTGAAAGGCACTGCTGGGTCTAACAGCTCTGCCAAGAGTTGGCGCAAGCCCTCTTCCCACTCCATTCGGTAAGGTGTAATGGTTTCCACAGGTATATACTTACGGCTATCTTCACTTTGAATGAAAAATCGTGGGTCAAAATCGTCGTCAAATAATTGGCGCGTGTTAATCAGCCCAGGCATCACTTGTTGGGCATCTTCAGTACCAGCAGGAAGCACCACTTGCTCCAGCCCTTGCTGCTGAAAAAGCCAAGCATAAAAGAACGTCTGAAAAGCCGCCTTGTTCCGGTGAGGATCTTCGCGAGCAAATAAAGCAGGAGTACCCTTGAACTGTTTTTTATCCGTACCTGTTTTATAGTCCAGCACCCTAAATACGCCCTCCTTCCAATCTACCCGATCGATGATGCCCCGCAGCCGCACACGTGTGTCAGCGTCCAATGCAAAATCAAGCAGCAAGGGCTTCTGCCGACCTAGCTCTAGGCCCACCAGCATGAAGGGGGCATATCCCTGGTCTAAGGCTACAATTCTATCTATCAGCTTAGTGATGACAGCCTGGGCAATGGCCTGGTCTCCTTGCAAGCCTGCCCCCGGATGGGAGGAAAAGGTATGGGTAAAGACCGCTTGCACAATAGCTTTTATCATTTTTTTCAATGCTTTCAGGTCTTGCGGCTGCAAGGGCTGGCTTTGCTGTAAAAGCGGCGCATAAAGTTTCTCCATGGCCTCGTGTAGCAGGTTCCCAAAGACCAGAGGATGTGTGGCCTGCTGTGGTTCTGGTGGAGCTTTTAATTGAGCGAGGTATTGGAAATAAAAACGCAGGCGGCAGTCGAGGTAAGTGTTCAGAGCAGAAGGTGACAGGGGCTGAGCCGTACCATCAGCTTGTATGACGAACTGCTGGAGTTGCTGACGTATTTGCTCATTCTTGGCAATGACAATGGGCTTTACTTCAGTAAGGTAGATAGGCTGGGCCATGACCTGTTTTTTCAACGGCAGCTTAGCTTCGTACAGCAGTTGCCACAGATAGCGGCTCATTTCACCGGGGCTGCCGCCTGTGCTAGCCGTGCTATAGGTGATATACACCTTTTGGGCCCGCTGCAATAACCGGTAGAAATGATAAGCATACAACGCTGCCTGATGCTCGTCAGCTGTAGGCAAGCCATAACCCTTGCGTAGGTTATACGGAATGAAAGAAGAAGGGTTAGACTGGACAGGAAAGTGGCCTTCGTTCATGCCGACAATGAATACCTGGTCAAAGTCTAGGTTTTGGGTAGCCATCACGTCCAAAACTTGCACCCCTTCCTGTGGCTGAGGATCTAGCGAGAGCTTGTTATCATGCACCAGTTGCCGAAATAACCGCAAAAATTCTTCGCCCGAGATAGGAGTGCCACCCAGTAATTCTTGAAGTCTGTTCATCTGTTGAAGAAGGTGCTCTAGGGCTTTGGCTTCCAGGTTAAGGGAGAGGGAATAGGATACATGAAAGCGGCATAAGCTTAACACCTCGATCAGGTAGGTCAACCAGGAGTCTGATGGCTGCAGGGCTTTGAATAGCTTTTCGTACCAATAGTTTTCTTCGGTTAGGCTATCCTGGGATACATAAGTGCTGGAGGTAGCCTGGAGTTGCTCCAAAGTGACTTGGACTGTCTCAGGTTCCCAGGCTAGCACATGTGCGTTTTGGAGCGTGGCTAGGACGTGCTGCTTCACTAGGTAGCCTTTAGGAACATCTGCTTGGGCAGCAGCTATTTGCAGCGCCAACAAGTGTTCCATCAGTTGGTAGCTGGTCGTTTCTTTCAGCGGATAGCCTAACTTCATGCTGACTTGCTTAGGGGCTAGTGGCAGAGCATGCAGCACTGGCAAGAATAGTGCCTCATTAGCTACGACAATGGCTGTTTTATGGGGCACAAAAGCGTCGCCTTGTGCTTCTATTAGAGCCCCTAGCTGCGCTCCTACTACCTGGGCTTGCCCTACTTCAGAGGCTACGGCGGTGACTTGAATTTCTTTGCCCGGCGCAGCCAGTCGCTCAGGCAAGGGCCGAACAAAACTGGCCTGAAAGTAGGGGCGCTCCTGATAGGCCCGCAAGTACTTACCCGCTTCTTGTTGCGCATCTTCCATGTAATACGCATCCACATCCCAATAAAATTCTGCAGCACGGTTCGCTTGGTACCAAGCCAAGATTTGCTCTTCTACAGGGGTCAGGGCATTAAACCCTGCAAAAACTAGGTGCTTATACTGTAGTGCAACATCTCCCTGGCGCAGCGCCTCATAAGCAGCTCTATAGCACATGCCTTGATAGCCAATCCCCTTTTGCTGTAGCCGCTGCCGAAAAGCTTCATAAAGCCTGGGAAGCTGCTTCCAGAGCTCTAAAAAGCCTTCTTGATCGGCTGACAAGCGCTGTTCAAAACTTCGCCAAAAAGCCTGGATAGCAGCCCGTTGTGCTTCAGTCAGGTAGTCATGAGACAGACTCAACTCCTTTTGTTGGCTCAAATCAGTAAAGAGATGCGCAGCATTCACCAAATACTTGTCAACCACATCAAAATCTTGGACCAACAAATGAAACCAAAAGTAAAGCTGCTCAAAAGATTGAACTTCCTGCTCCTTCAGCAGGGTCTGGAAGGTTTGGTACAATTCATAGGTTAACTCGAGGGACGGGACTTGCTGGAGGGGGCTGTGCTGCTGCAAAAATTGGTTAATACTCAAGATTTGTGGCGCCCACATAGGCCGAGCAAAGTGGCTTGCTAGCTGCTTCCTGAGTACCCTATCTGCCCGCCCGTTGGGCAAGACAATCGTCAACTCTGAAAAATGGGCGTGGTGCCGGGCATACAGCTCAGCGGCGAGGTCGGCTAAAAAAGAAGACTGTAAAGCCATAGAGACAATTATCAGTTATGAATGATTAATTATCAGTTTTTCACCTGTTGGCCTGAGTTTGCAACGCAGGGCTTGACTGAAAAGGTACGGAACTAAGTTCCGCGCCAGTGGAAAAATAGCAACCGAACCGCATTCAGGCAGGCTCAGCATTATAACTGATCACTTATAATTGCTAACTAATTAACTACTTCCACTATCTTTTTTGCCTTCAGATAGAGCAAATAACCCTGCACCTGGGCATACCCCATGTCGCGGAGTAATTGCATATAGGTCTGGACTTGCTGGGGGTCTTGGCTGTACGGATTTCCTGTCTTAAAATCTAACACTACAACTTTGTCTCCCTGAATCAACACCCGGTCGGGCCGCAGCACTTGCCCAGTAGGCGTGAGGATAGAGGCTTCTGTCTTGACTTGCCAGGCGCTGCTGAACCAATCTTTGGCTTGGGGCTGCTGAAGAAGGGTGGTCAACTGCTGCTTCAACTTCGTTAACTCTGTAGGGGACATGCCTTCCCATGCTGTCGGAAAGTCTTCCAGGCGCTTCAATTGGGCCAATAGGCGGTGAACTTTGATACCATAGCTGATTTTCTCAGCTAGCCAGCCTTCGGTTATGTCTTCCCAAGGATTAACTCGTAATTGGGCAAACTGGCGATACCAGTGGTTAGTAACATACTGCTGTAAGTCGGCTGGGGCAGGAGGATTTGGGGGCGGGTCTTGGGTTACTGGGATGCCTATTTCCAACACACCTGCCCCATCGTCCCAGCTGTGGCTCCAAGATTCATCTGCCCCTTGCACAATGGTCTGGTATAGCAAGTCGGCTATAGTTTTTAGAGCAGTCTTGGGAGGGCGCTGGGCCAGCACATAGAGCCGGTCTTCGGGGCGGGTAAAAGCTACGTAGAGCAAATTGAGGTGATCTAGATAAGCCTGCATTTGTTCTTCATAGTAAGCCTGGGCATAAACAGTGTCCTGGAGACGACCCGAATAGCGTACTGGCAAAACAGGAAATTGGTTAAATGGCGGCAGGTCTGTAGTACACCACAAAGTAGGCGGCCTACGCAGGTTATGATCTAAGTCCCAAGCACAAAAAGGTACAATAACAACCTTGAATTGCAGGCCCTTGGCCTGGTGCACAGTCATGAGGGTCATCGCCTCCTGCTCTTCGACTCGGGGCAGGGTGTGGCGGAATCCTCGCTCTTGCCACCAAGCTAAAAATTGGGGTACAGTAGGGAGTTCTTTGGCTGAAAAACGAAGTACTAAATCTTGAAATGCTTGCAAAAAGGGAATAGCTGCTGGCTGATTCAGCTGAAACAAGCCAATCAAAGCTTCCACTAGTTCGTACAGAGGCCGCTGCAAGAGCTGTATTCGTTCATCAAAGAAAGCTGCTGGTAGCCCTTCACGGGTTAAGGTAGCGGCCTCGGGGGGTGCTTGGCGCACATGCACTTGATAGAGGAAAAGCAATTCGGCTTGGGCCAGGGTGTCTTCTTCATGGATCAAGCAGCGCATGGCACTGACCAAGAGGTTGACCCAGGGGTTGTGGCCAAGATAGAGCGACTCGGCAGAGATGACGTCATATCGACAGCCGGGCTGGGCTTGGGGCGATTGCTGATGGGCAAGTAGGGTCTGGAAGATGGCCCGGGCTTCGGCATTGCTTCTGACCAGCAGGGCGATGTCTTTCAGGGCAAAGCCGTCTTGTTGGAGTTGCTCTACCAGCCGTGGGATTCTGGCCAGGGCTACTTCGCGCCAGCTTTGGGGGGACTCTTCTACCGTGTCTTCTAAAAAGGTAATATTAATGTAGCCTTTGTCTTCCTGCACACGCGCTGGAGGCAACTGCTGGTGCACATCTTGGTAGGCAATGCGTAATTGCTGCACTTGGGCCGTCAAGTCTTTTTTCAGCGAGGTGTCTGTGAGAGGCTCTAAGGCAGCTGTCAAGTGCTGCACCACTTGGGTAGCGGCGGCAGTAAAAAATGCATTGTTAAAAGAAATGATATTTTCCCTGCTGCGCCAGTTTTGGTCTAAGTTTACCACTGCTGTTTGCGGCACGTCCTGCTGCAGCTGTGTCAGCAGTAACCGCCAGTCGCCTCCACGCCATCGATAGATCGATTGCTTAACGTCGCCAACCACTAAGCTGTCATAACCTTCGTCCAGAGCGTTGGCCACAAGGGGCCTAAAGTTGTTCCACTGAAATCCAGAAATGTCTTGAAATTCATCAATCAGAAAATGTTTGTAAAAAGCACCTATCTTTTCGTAGACAAACGGCGTGTCATTCTCTGCAATGATTTTACGCAAAAATAAGGAAGCATCGGAGACGAGCATGATGTTGTGCGTTGCCCGATAATCGTTCAACTTTTCTAACAGGCGCGTAGCAATGCCAAAGGCGTAGATGAAGTGTCGTACCTCAGAAGCTGTATGGTAGACATGGTGGTGGGCGTCGTAAAACTGCACGATCTGCTGTAGGTATGGCAACAAATCTTTTTGCACTGCCTGGATGATTTTATCCTTTTGGTCAGAGGATTTACTGTACCAGGCTTCTACACTCTGCAGTGCTTGCAAAGCCCTTTGCGTAGGTTGCCATCGTCGCTTGGTAGCCAAGCCTGCTAAATAGCCTGCTACACCAGTGGCGCCGTAGGCAAAGTCGCTTACGGTGAGACCTGCTTGCTGCATAGCGACTAATACTTGTTTCCCCCAATCTTGTAGCTGCTTCTCAAAATGGGTGATGGACTGATGAAGCTGCTGAACGAACTGTCGTAAGGTAGCATGATCGCTAGTAGTAGCTATGAGTTGGGCCTCGTGCTGCCCAAAGGACTCTGCAAATATTTCATAGCCCAGAACGGCTAGCTCGCGTTGGAAGTTCCAGTGCTTGCCGCTTAGTAACTTGTCTTCAGCAAAGGATACGAGCCATTGTTGTAGCTGGGGGTCTTGGCTTGCGCTTCTTATCAACGCGTCAATGGCCCTATTCAATACATGCCCTTGATCTATTTCGACTTTAAACCCGCTTTGGAGGTTTAGTTCTTGGGCAAACCCACGGATGATTTTCTGAAAAAAGCTGTCAATCGTACTGACTGAAAACTGGGTGTACTGATGTAGGATGTGGGACAGGACGGCCTGGGCACGCGCTTGTAATGCTTCCATATCCCACGCTGTACTTTGCATCAAGTGCTCTGCCACGGGGCTGGGGGTACCCTGGGCCAGGCTGTGGAGATACGTCAAAATGCGCTGCTTCATCTCTTGCGTGGCCTGGTTGGTAAAGGTCACGGCTAAGATTTGCGTAAAAGCCTCTGGATGCTTCAGGGCCTGTTTCAGGTAGGCACTGACGAGGGTGTGGGTCTTGCCTGCGCCTGCAGAGGATCGATAGATTTTGAGTGTAGCCAAAAGGTTGAATAGTATTGCTACTCTAAGATGGGAGTTTTTTACTGAATAGATAGGTGTTATACAGGCCTGCAGGTGATATAAAAAGTCCTGAGTTTGTAACTCAGGACAGCATTTACTGAACACACAAGGAAGCGTTTTTAAAAGAAAGAACGAACGCGGTCAAAAAAGCTTTGCTCTTTTTTGCTGGGATTAGGCGCAAAGTTGGGAGCATCTTGGAGCGAGATTAGTTTTTCTTTTTCTTCTGGGGTAAGCTTTTGTGGTGTCCATATTTGTACATGGATGAGCTGGTCGCCTTGACCATAGCCGTTGACGTCTTTGATGCCTTTGCCGCGTAGGCGAAGGATTTTACCGCCTTGGGTACCTGCAGGGATTTTCACTTTGGCTTTGCCGGTAATGGTGGGTACTTCAACTTCTGTGCCTAGCACGGCGTCAATAAAGCTGACATAGAGATTGTAGTGTACATGGTTTTCTTCTCGCTTCAAGAGTTCATCCTCTTTTTCTTCGATGAGGATGAGTAGATCGCCAGGCACACCTCCCCGGACGGGTGTATGGCCTTTGTCTGCCATGGAGAGTTGCATGCCGTCGCTGATGCCTGCTGGGATACGTAGGGTAATTTGCTCTTCTTTAAACTCTCTGCCTTCTCCGTTACAGGTGGAGCACGGCTTCGAAATGACTTTACCTTCTCCCTGGCAAACATTGCAGGGCACTGTAGTCATCATCTGCCCCAGTATTGTATTGGCTACCTTGTGCGTCTGACCAGTGCCGTTGCAGTTGCTACAGGTAGTGATATCCGTGCTATCTTTGGCACCAATGCCTCCACAGCTGGCACAAGTGGCGTAGCGTTTGATGTTGACTTTCTTTTCAATGCCTTGGGCTACTTCTTTGAGGGAGAGTTTGAGTGTGATGCGTAGGTCTTTGCCTTTGCGTACTCCTTGGCTTTTTCCTTGTCTGAAGAAGTTTTCAAAGGGACTGCCTCCGCCAAAGACGTCGCTGAACTGGGCAAAGATGTCCTCCATGTTCATTCCAGCGCCTCTCGTACTTGAACTGTTGGCACCGGTATGCCCAAAACGGTCATAATGCTGCTTCTTTTCAGCATTGCTCAATACCTCATAGGCTTCGGCTGCTTGCTTAAACTTCTCTTCGGCAGCCTTGTCGCCAGGATTTTTGTCGGGGTGATACTTGAGGGCTACTTTTCTGTAGGCTTTTTTGATTTCTTCAGGGCTGGCATTGCGTGCTACACCAAGTATGTCGTAGTAATCTCTTTGGGCCATTATGATCCGGTTACAACTTTAGCAAATCTTAATATCTTCTCTTTCAGCAGGTATCCTTTTTCAATGACATCGATCACCTTGCCTTTCATCTGGGCGTCTTCTGTAGGTACTTGGGTGACTGCTTCGTGAAATTCGGTGTCAAAAGGGGTGCCTTTTTCTATGGACATGGGTTGTACGCCGGCTTGCTGCAGCAGTTGAAGGAGTTTGTCGTAGATCAGCTGGATGCCTTCTTGGGTAGCCTGGATGGTAGTGTCGGTGGTTTGGAGAGATGCTAAGGCGCGCTCAAAATCATCTACAATAGTAAGTAGCTTTACCAAAACGCCTTCGCTGGCTGTTTCTACGAGCAATAGTTTTTCTTTAGCAGCTCTTCTTCTGAAGTTTTCAAATTCGGAGTAGAGCCTGAGGTATTTGTCATGGGCTGCTGCTAGCTCTTCTTCAGCTTTTTTGAGTGCCTGTGCAGTGGTCTCTTTTTTATCAGACTTTTTTTCCGGTGATGAGGTAGCCTGCTGAGTATCTTGGGCGTCGGTTAGGTCTTTCTGCATGTTTGTCTTAACTTCGGGGGTTTTTTGAGAGTATGTTAATAAATATTACAGCAACTTTGTTGCCAATCGTCTTGCGAATGTCATAATGGCATCTTAATATTCTTTAATAGACATGAGGCTTGGACAGGGGCAAATCTAGC
>JBCCWZ010000036.1:0-8380 GCA_039192615.1 Bacteroidota bacterium | reverse complement strand
CTCATAGACCTCCATTATCTACCTAGCATAGCCTACTGCTCGTGCTTGCTGCCCTATGAGACCATTTGGCTGGAGGCTCACGAGCATTACCCAAAACAGACTTACAGAAATAGATGTTATATCCTCACTTCCCAGCAAGTAGACCGACTAACCGTCCCCGTACGTAAAACCAGTAGCAAGACTCCCTACCATACTTTAGCAATTGACTATAGCCAACCCTGGCCTGACTTGCATTGGCGTGCACTCTGTACTGCCTATAGCAAGGCCCCTTATTTTGAGTACTTGGCAGAACACTTTCGTGCCATCTTGTTCCAGCGCCATACGCACCTATTTGACCTTAACCTAGCCCTTCTGAAGACCTGCTTACAACTTCTACAACTAAAAAAGCACCTACAGCTGTCGAGCCACTATGAAAAAGTACCCCCAAGCCACTTTACAGATGCTAGGGGCAACATTCAGCCGCGCCATCGCCTGAGTCCCAGTCCGTACTATCAACCCAGTCCCTACCCCCAACTATTTGGCCACAAATTTCATCCTAATTTGAGCATTATAGACCTTTTATTTTGTGAAGGGCCTCATGCCCACGCCCTATTGCAACAAAGCGCGGCCAGCTACCTTGCCAATAACCCAAGATTAATCCTATCTTAAACGCAATCGTTCCAACCAAAGCGTTTGCCACAATGGAAGCCAACCTATCCCCTCAAAGCAAAGAAATCATTACCCTCGGCAGAAAAGAGGCCGTCAGGCTCCAAAGCGACCAGGTCTATCCCGAGCACCTGGTATTAGGCATGCTACAACATAGAAGCTGCCTGGCCTTTCAAATCCTCCGACATCTAGATACCCCCCTCACGGCGTTGCGTACGACCCTTGAAAGGGCAGTACAGGAGCAAAGCTCTCACGAAGCATTGCAGTTTGACCTCCCAGTTTCAGACACTATCCCGCTAAATAAGGAAGTAGAAGGCTTATTGAAACTCGTCTTTACCAATACGCGCGCCTTACAGCTAGAGGTCATTGGCACCGGACATCTACTACTTGCTATCCTAGAGCATAGTGAGCACACCAGCGACATTCTTCGCCAGTTCAATGTTACCCACCAAGTCGTAGAAGAGCTAATCATGGCACAACTGAATCAATGGCATCCAGCAGGCTATGGATCCACTAAGAACAGCAAAAATACCCAAGCCAAGTCAGCACCTAGTAAGCCCGCACAAACCACCCCCTCCAGCAGCACAGACCCTCCTAAAACACCCGTTTTGGATGGTTTTAGTAGAGACCTGAGCCAACTAGCAGAAGAGGGAAGGTTGGATCCGATCGTTGGCCGCGACCAGGAGACAGAGCGGGTAGCGCAAATATTAAGCCGCAGAAAGAAAAACAATGTCCTGCTCATTGGAGAGCCAGGCGTAGGAAAAACCGCGATTGCCGAAGGGCTGGCCCTGCGCATTGTACTCAGGAAAGTACCCAAAGTGCTGCTCGACAAAAGAATTATAGCCCTCGACATGGCCGCCTTAGTGGCGGGCACTAAGTACCGAGGACAGTTTGAAGAGCGCATCAAAGCCATGATGAACGAACTAGAAAAGTCGCCTCATATCATTCTTTTTATAGACGAAATACACACCATCATCGGCGCGGGCAGCGCTGCAGGCACGCTCGACGCTGCCAACATCCTTAAACCTGCCTTAGCCAGAGGGGAGCTGCAGTGCATTGGTGCCACAACCATCAGTGAGTACAAACAACACCTCGAAAAGGACGGCGCTCTGGCCAGAAGGTTCCAGACCGTGACTATAACCCCTACCACCAGGGAGGAAACCATACAAATACTCAATAACATCAAGGGGAGATATGAAGAGCACCATATGGTCAGCTATACCCCAGAGGCTATCCAAGCCTGCGCAGCCCTCTCAGATCGATACATCAGCCACCAGCTATTACCCGACAAAGCCATTGACGTCCTGGACGAAGCCGGTGCCCGCGTCCATATCCAACAGCTACAAGTCCCAGAACGCATCACCAAACTAGAAGCAGCCCTCCAAAAGATCAAACAAGCCAAAGGAAAAGTCGTCAAAAACCAAAAATACGAAGAAGCAGCCCAGCTTCGAGACAAGGAAAAAAAGCTCTACGAGCAACTAGAAGTAGCCAAAGCCAGTTGGGAAAAAGCCATCAAGACGCAACGGCACACCGTAGATACCCAGCACGTCACCGAGGTAGTCGCCAAAATCGCAGGCATTCCTGCCCAACGAATAGCCCATCAATACGACAGTAGCCTCTTAACCCTCAAAGACAAGCTAGAGGCAAGCATTGTGGGACAAGAAGATGCCATCAACACCATTGTCAAAACGATCCAGCGGTCACACATTGGACTGCACGACCCCAACAAACCCCTCGGATCGTTCATCTTCCTAGGCCCTACAGGAGTAGGCAAGACCGCCCTGGCCAAAGCCCTAGCTGTTGCACTATTAGGCAAAGAAGACGCCCTGATCAGAATAGACATGAGCGAATACATGGAAAAATTTTCTGTCTCTCGCTTAGTAGGCGCCCCTCCAGGCTATATCGGCTATGAAGAAGGGGGACAGCTCACCGAAAAGATACGCCGTAATCCTTACAGCGTCATTCTCCTAGACGAAATAGAAAAAGCACACCCTGAAGTCTATAACCTATTATTACAAATGATGGATGATGGTGTGCTGACTGATGGACTGGGAAGAAGTGTGGATTGCCGTAATACGATCATCATTATGACGTCTAACGTAGGAGCCAGAGACCTCCAGAGCGCTGACATTGGCTTTGCAACCCAAGCCCAAAAGGAAGACCACGCCGCAGCACTCAAGGCTAAGGTGCACAAAGCCCTCCAAAAGACCTTCAGTCCTGAGTTTATCAACCGGCTAGATGGAGTAACTGTCTTCAATTCACTGAACAAAGCACAGATTCACCAGATCATTGACATCTACTTAGCACAGCTGCAGGACAGGGCCACAGCACTAGGCTACCAGCTTGAGATCACCCAAAAGGCCAAGGAATTTTTAAGTGAACAAGGCTACGACCCCCAGTACGGCGTACGGCCCCTCAAGCGGGCCATCCAGCACCACTTAGAAGATGCGCTCACAGCCCAAGTACTCGCAGGAGAGATCCAGCCAGGACACACCATCCGAGTGAAACACTTCAAAAACAAACCCACACTAGTCCTACAAGTCAAGAAACGTAAAACCCCCATAGCCCTCGCTACTCAATAAGGCATGCAACCACTTGATGAATCAATCGTCTTTCAGCACTTCGACACCCTATCGCCGAGCCAGCAAGCGCAGTTCAGCCAAATAGCCCCTGTCTACCAAACGTGGAATAACAAACTCAACCTGATCTCCCGCCAAGACATCGACCACCTCTACCTCAAACATGTACTTCACTCTCTGGGCATCGCTAAGGTGGTCGACTTTAAGGCTGGTACGCGCATCTTGGATGTAGGCACTGGCGGCGGCTTTCCAGGGATCCCACTGGCCATTATGTTCCCCCAAGTGGAGTTTCATCTGATCGACTCCATCGGCAAGAAAATTCGGGCAGTGCAGCACATTGCAACGGAGCTGGGGCTAGCCAATGTTACTACGCAACAAGTCAGGGCTGAAAACCTGGAAACACAGTATGACTTTATCCTGGGTAGGGCCGTGACTAGCCTTGCCACTTTTTATGGCTGGGTCAAGAACAACATGGCAAGCACCCACCAGAACCTTATTCCCAATGGCATTTTATATCTCAAAGGCATCGACACCCACCTAGAAACCATCCCCCTTCAGCGCCGTATCTATGCCATTCGTGATTTCTTTGCTGACCCCTTTTTTGAAACCAAACAGCTGGTGCACCTCTATGCATAAGGCATGGTTGGAGGTAATACGTCGGCCTATGCCGCCTACTTGAAGGAACCACGGAACCTATGTAGTTTTGCTTACGCTCAATAATGAGTGCGTTAAAATTTAGTCTGATTTGAAAAAGCTATCTGCTTTCCTCATTGTATTTCTGCTAGCCCTAGCAAGTGCCACCTATCTTTACTACGCCCACTGGCGCAGTGAGCAGCAGGTCGGAACGGCTGTACCCTACATTCCTCAAAGCGCCGCCCTTGTCTACGAAGTAACAGACTTTAACAAGCAATGGGAAAATTTCCAGCAAACAGCTATGAGCCAAGCCCTTGCCCCCCTGCCTGCTTTGGGAGTGATACAACAAACACTCGGCTGGCTCAAGGAAGAGTTAGCAGAAGACGCCCAAAAGCTAGCTGGCGTACCGCTCACGCTCTCGGTACACGGACTGGGGGAAGCCCCCTGGGGGTATCTCTTTTATTTCAATACGCACGACCTCGCTACCCAAAGGCTCTTGGAAGCCCTGATGACCAAAGTCAGGCAAGACCAAACCTATAGGCAAACAACTAGAAAATATGCAGGCTATAAGATTACCACGTTGAGCAAGCAAGGAGGCACCCATCACCTTTCATATATTAAGCGCAACCAATACATCATTGCCAGCTTCTCTTCCTTGCTGATCGAAGATATAGTGCGCACGCTAGCCAGCAGGCATCCAACCCGTTTCTTACGCTTACAAAAGTCAGCCAACCCACCAGGAAGCCTTTATATCAACTTGAAGCAGCTGCCCCAGCTATTGCGCCCTTTTGTAACCCCTGGCCAACTAGAAGCCCTCAGTACTTCGCTAGCTACTTTTGCCCAGACCAGTCAGCTGAATATCAAGCTCACTTCCCACCACCTGCTATTCAGTGGACTGGCACAAGCGCCCAGCGGGCGGTACTTGACGCATACTTTGGCTAGCCAGCAGGCTAGAAGCATACTCCTAGCACCCTACGTGCCCCAAAATACAGCTGTATTACAGCATCTTACTTTTAGTGATGCCCAGCAGCTAGTGGCCGCTTGGCAGCAATACAGGGCCGAAACCAATGTGCCCAAGCAAGAAGCAACTGACCTATTGACGGCCACGCTTGAGCCGCTCCTGCAAGGAGAGGTTGGACATTGTACCCTGGCAGCCAGTCAGCATATGAAAAAGGGGCAACTTGTCTTTATGAAAGTGACCAATCCTCAAGCATTCACGGAGGCCCTGAAGGGAGCTCACTTGCTGACGGCCTTATCATCGCACCCCCTTGAATTGCCAGCCAATTCCTACCAATTAAAAACCGATTATTTTCAGCACTGGCTACCAGGCCCACTTTTTCCAGGCTTTGAGGCCCGTTACCTTACCCAGGTGGCTGACTATATTGTCTTGGCCAATAGCCCAAGCGCCCTACAAACCTGGTATACACAGTACCGACAAGGCCGAACATGGGCCAATAACCCCAACAAGCATGCCTGGCTAGCCAGCACCCTAGATCAAGCGCATCTTACCTGGGTGGTAGACCTACAAAAAGTATGGCAGCCCATCCTACAAGCCCTACAGCCCCAGTGGCAGCCAACCTTCAAAAGCCATACACCACCCCCCATAGATGCCAGCCTACAACTCCTCAGTGACCCAAGCAATGGCTGCTATGTAAGCATCTTGATCAAACACCACGAAGAAAGCCAGTCTCAAGCAACCCCAGTACAACCAGCTATGACTCGGCCTAGCACAACCCTCCTTGAGGCAAAGGCACCCCCTGTTGAAACCTTCTTCCAAGCAAAAGCCCCACTGATACATGCCCCTTGGCTTGTCAAAAGCCACCTTGGCAAAGGCCATTATGTACTGCTACAAGATGCACAGCATCAATTGCACTTCCTTGACCCAGCAGGCAAATTGCTTTGGAAAAAAGCCCTCGAAGGCCCTGTTACCACAGATGTGTTGGAGATGGACTTTTTCAAGAACAATAAGACGCAGTACCTCTTTGCTACGGATCAGCAGCTCTATCTGCTCGACTATTATGGCCGCAAAGTCAGCCGCTACCCCCAGCCACTGCCACAACCTACGCAGCTACAGGTGGTAGACTACAACCGGAATAAACACTATCGTTTCTTAATGGCGACGGCACAGGGTAATATCTATCTCAAAGACAAGCATTATCGGCCGCTAACAGGATGGAACCCTAAAGCGCTAGGGCATGAGTTTACCAGGATACCTTTCCACCTCAGGGCCCGAGGTAGAGATTACTTTTTAGCCCTGCAAACCAATGGCGTCTTACAAGTACTCAACCGACGAGGACAAACCTATCCTGGCTTCCCTGTTGACCTAAAAGAATCTGTAAGTAACCCCTTAGTGGTGCGTCAGTCAGCTGATGGCACCGTGCTGACTGTGCTGACCGATGACGGAAAGCAGATGAGCATCGATTTGGCGGGCCAAATACAAGAGACAACTCAGCTCAATCGCACCGAAAGCACCTCTCGTTTTATTGTCTGCCCTAATCGAGCCTCAGGAGACCAGTATGCGATTGTAAGGCAGGATGCCGATAAGGTCGCAGTGATGGATGCAGCGATGAACCTATGCTTTGAAGTGCCCTACACCCAAAAACAGCTACTGGTACAGTACTATAATTTTGGAGATCAGCTACAGTTCTATATGCTGAGCAATCCTGAGCAGCAGCTGACTTATCTTTATGACCATAAGGGCCAGCAACTCAATCCTAAGCCGTGGCCTAGTGACCATACCATGAGTCTTATTTTCTCAAAAGAAAAGCACCAGCTACAAGCCTACAGCAGTACTGGGACGAAGTGCGTCTGCTATTTGCTGCCTCTTATGAGTGATGAATCATGAATTGAATTATCAGGTATGGACACCGTTCTGGCAAGGCACTTAGCTCCGTACCTTGCCGACAAAAGACTTGTGCCATTACAGACGTTCTAATCAACCAATCAATAAATCATCCCTCAATCACCCATTGAAAGTATCTGGGCTGTATGGCTGGCTGTCTTCACGCGGTCAATAATGCGCTCGATCTTTCCCTGCTCATCAATGACAAAAGTCAGTCTTGCAGTGCCCCAGTATTTCCTACCCATGAAAGATTTTTGTATCCAGGTACCATACTGTTCGTGGATGGCATGGTCTTCATCCGCAATGAGCCGAAAAGGAAGCTGTTTTCTCTCAATAAATTTCTGGTGAGACGCAGCACTGTCTGTACTCACGCCCACAATCTCATAGCCTGCCTGCTGCAGCGCTTCGTAATTATCTCTGAGATTACAAGCCTGGGCTGTACAGCCGGGTGTATTGTCTTTGGGATAGAAATAAAGCACCAACTTTCTGCCCGCAAAGTCAGCAAGCTGGATTGTTTTTCCATCCTGGTCTTTGCCCACAAAGGCAGGGGCGGGATCGTTCACTTGTAGCGACATAGCTCTTGATATCAGGTTAGTTGGAAACCATGGTAGATACAGCGGGCTCTGCATAGCATGCTGCTAGGGCCTCTTGCAGTGTCTTGGCAATGAGTTCTGGGGGATTACCCTTGATCTGATGGCGTTCCATAAAGTGAACCAAAGCACCGTCTTTGAATAGCGCAATAGCAGGAGAGGAGGGAGGATAGGGTTTGGTATAGACAAAAGTTTGTTCAGTAGCCTCCTCATTGACCCCAGCAAATACGGTCACCAAATGGTCAGGTTGATGGCTACTTGCTTCTAAGGCCATCTGGACACCCATGCGGGCGCCGTTACCTGCACAGCCACACAAAGAGTTGACAAATAACAAAGTAGTGCCCTGGTTGGCTTCCATGTGTTGGGTAACTGCCTCGGGTGTTCTAAGCGGCGTGAAGCCTACGGCTGTAAGTTCTACTTCCAGCGCGCCTATGAGCTCTTCTGGGTACATATTTGTAGGGATTATATGTGTTTTACTCAAACAAAAGTAAACGGTTTCTGCTTACCGCCCAATGACAGGCTTTATAAAAATCCTAAGGCCCCAACTAGTTCAAGCATCTTCGCTTGGACAAGTCGCGAGGTTGTTATGTAGGCGTAAGCGTTCTTACCTGCACCAGTTTGGATAAAATTTTAGAACCACAAAGTACACAGAGTAGGCACAGAGGGTTGCTTGGTAATCTTCATGATAACATCTCTCTACCAATAAGCACACAAATAAGATTGGGGTTATAATACCTCCATTGAAAATCAGCCAATAAAACAACAAGGCCCATGACAGAAAATGAAATTGCAACTAAGGTAATCGGGGCTGCTATTGAAGTCCATACTAGTTTAGGCCCTGGTTTGCTAGAAAGTGCTTATCAGCAATGTTTACACTACAAAATAGGCCAGGCTGGCTTGCGTGTTATGAAAGAACAGCCGATGCCTTTGGTTTTTGAGGCGGTAAAATTGGAATGTGGATACCGCATTGATTTGTTGGTAGAAAATAAGTTGGTGATTGAAGTTAAAAGTGTAGAAGCATTGAATGACGTGCATTTGGCACAGACGCTTACTTATATGAAATTGGGGAATTACAAATTGGGCTTATTAAT
>JBCCWZ010000035.1:0-8433 GCA_039192615.1 Bacteroidota bacterium | reverse complement strand
TTCAATACTTGTATTTGGGAATCGGTAATCAATTGTTTTTTGTGAATAGTGCTATGTAAATTATTACACGTATTGATGGCTATTTGGATAAATTGGGCAATATTGTTATTGGGATCAAAAAAATTCCAGCCGATACTAGTCCGATATTTCTTGCGCGAAACAGCATCTTTCATGGCACACTTGATCGCTTCTCTCAACTTACCAGTAACCACTCTTCCATCTTGTTCGAGCAATTGTTCCAAGGTTTCTTTGCTGACTTCAGGATTGGTTATCTTTTTATACACTTTTTTGGCTGATTTTGAGTCTCCTCTTGGAGCAAACCCCCCTAACTCAGTTTGTGCTCGCCTTATAAGATCAGGAGCATTTTCTAATGCTGGTGCTTGAATGTCCTCCACTCCTGGAGCATCAACTTGCTTATCATGGCGTTTTTTCTCTTCTGAAGTCTTCCTTGTATCGTCTTCTAAAGTAGCAGCGATTACGGTTTTTGGGGGAGAACTAGCTTTTTTGCTATCACAATTGGTGACAAGAAGGGCACCACTAAAAAGGAATGCTAATAAGGATATTTTATAATGCATGACTGATTTTTTTCACAAATTTACTGAAGAGTGATCGTTTTATTACGGCTTATACTTCCAAAGTTTGCGCTCTATTTTGGCAGCTTTTGCTGGTTTTTTGAGGCGCAGGTAGAGAGTTTGTAAGTGCTTGAGCGTGAACAAATCCCGCGGCTGGCGTTTCCGAGCTTGTTTGAAGCACGCCAGCGCTTGCGCCAAGTGCTTAGTGAGGGCTTGTCTCAACTCCATGCCTTTTTCCTGAAATGCTTCGGCTGGCATCGCCTCAATCGTTTGGGTGAGCTGCGCGGCTTGGTTGTAATGAACAATGCCTTGCTGCCGCATCGGCTCGATGTTGTGAGGAGCGAGCGTAGCTGCTTGTTGGTATTGCAGCAAGGCCTGGGCAGGTTGCCCTTGCTGCTCGTACCAATACCCCAGCTGATAGTACAAGGCAGGGTCGTGCGGAGCTGCAGCCAGCTTTTTCGCCAAGCGCTGAGGCAAGGCCTCTTTTTCCCCGTCCCCAACTTGGTACAGCGCCAGCTGTTCAGCAAGCAAATCATTGTCAAAAGGATACTGTTGCAAAGCCTGCTCAATGATAAGCAAGGCTTGCTTGGCATGCTGGTCGAGCTGGGCTGTTACCTGGGCCAAGCCTCGATAGACTGGTGCTGGGACGGTGGTTGCCTGTGTTAGGTACTGGGTATAGTGCTGGCGGGCCAAAGCATACTGCTCGTCTTGGTGGGCTGCAATGGCTTTGTAAAGCTCAACACAAGGCTGGTCGGTTCTGATTTGCTCGCAATACTGCCATTGTTCCACGGCCTTGTCAAAATTTTCCTGGCGATAATAGCGCCGGCCGCGATCGAGGTAATAGGCCCAGAGATTATTGAGGTTGATTTGGGCAAAGCTGTGGAACTGCGAGGCCGGGGGTGTCAGGGCCAGGGCTTGGCGATAGGAAGCCAAGGTGGCTGCAAAAAGCTCGGGGGCTTCTTCTGAGGATATTTGCTTGCGCAAGAGCGCTTCGTAGATGGCGCCGCGGTAGTACCAAGCTGGGCCTGAGGTGGCTGCTTGGCTCGTGGCCTGATCGATAGCAGTTTGAGCCTGCTCCAAGTCATCCTTATCAAAGGCAACCAGGGCTTGGTGAATGAGCGGCGGTTGTGCTTGCAGGGGGAGGCTGCAGCGCAGGAGCAAGGCGATCGATAGGGCACGCAGAAGGTACATAAGCGGTCAGGTGGGTTCTTGGGAAGCCTCTACTTCCGCCAGGGCTGCAATTTGGTCTTGGGAAGTCTCTACTTTGGCCACGGCCGCGATTTGGTCTTGGGGGTCGAGGCGAATGAGGCGGACACCTTGGGTGGCGCGGCCCATGACGCGGAGGTCGGCCACGGCCATGCGGATGGTGATGCCCGATTGGTTGATGATCATGAGTTCGTCCGTATCCGTAACGGCTTTGATGGCCACGAGCTGGCCGGTTTTGTCAGTGATTTGGAGGGTTTTGACGCCTTTGCCGCCGCGTTTGGTGATGCGGTAGTCGGCCACTGCCGAGCGTTTCCCAAAGCCTTTTTCGGCGACGACCAGGAGGTCGGCGTTTTCGTGCAGGGTGCTGACGAGGCCAATGACGCGGTCTGCGGAACTGGCTAGGGTGATGCCGCGCACGCCTGCTGCTACGCGGCCCATAGATCGGACGTCTTGCTCTGAGAACCGAATGGCTCGGCCAGAGCGCAGGGCCATGATGATGTGGCTATTGCCTTGGGTCAGCTTGACTTCGAGGAGTTTGTCGCCTTCGTTGATGCGAATGGCATGGATGCCGTTGGCCCGGGGCTTGGCGTAGGCTGCCAGGGGGGTCTTTTTGATGGTGCCTTGTTCGGTGCACATGATGACGTAGTGCTGGTCTACGTAGGCGGTGTCTTCGAGGCTTTTGACTTTGATGATGCTCTTCACTTGGTCGCCTGGCGCAATGTTGATCAGGTTTTGAATGGCCCGGCCTTGGGCCGTTTTGCTGCCTTCGGGCAGGGTGTATACTTTCTTCCAGTAGATTTGACCAAATTCGGTGAAGATGAGTAGGTAGTTATGTGCCGAGGCCACAAACAAATGTGCGGTAAAATCATCTTGCTTGCTCGTAGCGCCGCGGGCACCGACCCCTCCCCTGCTTTGGGTCTTGTATTCTGCCAGTGGCGTCCTTTTGATATAGCCTTGGTTAGAAATGGTGATTACCATCTCTTCGTCGGGGATCATATCTTCTACCGTAAACTCCCCCGCATCATGCTCAATGACTGTCCTGCGCGCATCGCCATAGCGTTCACGCAGCTCCTCTAGCTCCTCCTTGATCAGCTGCATCCGCAGCCCTTCATCAGCCAATATTGCCTGCAGGCGCTCAATGAGCTGTAATACTTCGGCATGCTCTTTGACAATCTTCTCGCGCTCGAGGCCGGTGAGCCGCTGCAGCCGCATGTCTAGAATGGCTTTGGCTTGGACCTCGCTCAGCGCGTAGCCTTGCATGAGGCCTTGCTTGGCGATCTCGGGGTCTTCTGAACCGCGGATAAGGGCGATGATGCTGTCTAAGTTATCGAGCGCAATGAGGTAACCTTCGAGGATGTGGCGCTTTTTCTCGGCTTGCTTTAGCTCATACTGGGTTTTGCGGGTGAGTACTTCGTGGCGGTGGGCGACAAAGTGGTGGATGAGTTCTTTGAGGCTGAGTAGTTGGGGCCTACCGGCTACTAAAGCGACGTTGTTGACGCCAAAGGAGGTTTGCAGGGCGGTTTGTTTGTAGAGGTTGTTGAGAACGACGTTGGCAATGGTGTCCTTTTTGAGGTCATAGACCACACGCAGCCCGTCTTTGTCTGACTCGTCGCGGATGTCAGCAATGCCTTCGATCTTTTTGTCGTTGACCAGCTGGGCGGTCTTCTCGATCATGGTCGCTTTGTTGACCATATAAGGAATTTCAGTGACGATGATCTGTTCTTTGCCTGTGGCAGTGGTTTCGATGGTTGCTTTGGCCCGCATCACCACCCGGCCGCGGCCGGTGGCATAGGCTTCTTTGATGCCTTGGTAGCCATAGATGATGCCGCCGGTAGGAAAATCAGGGGCGGTAATGTGTTGCATCAGCCCCTCGAGCGTAATCTCGTTGTCCTCGATATAAGCTATAATGCCATTGATTACCTCGCGGAGGTTGTGGGGCGGCATGTTGGTGGCCATCCCTACGGCAATGCCGGACGTGCCGTTGATGAGGAGCTGGGGAAGCTTGGCGGGCAGAACGGTGGGTTCTTCTAAAGAATCATCAAAGTTGGCCTGAAAATCAACCGTCTCCTTATGCAGGTCTGCCAGGAGCTCCTCAGCAGGCCGGTTCAGCCGCGCTTCGGTGTATCGCATGGCCGCTGGCTCATCGCCGTCTACCGAACCAAAGTTCCCCTGGCCGTTGACGAGGGGATAGCGAAGGGACCATTCTTGGGCCATTCTGACCATGGCGTCGTAAACAGAGCTGTCGCCGTGGGGATGGTATTTACCGAGGACGTCTCCGACGATTCTGGCGGCTTTTCTGAAGGGCTTGTTGTGGCTCAGGCCGAGCTCTTGCATGCCGTAGAGGACTCTGCGGTGGACGGGCTTGAGGCCGTCGCGCACGTCGGGCAGGGCACGGGCAATGATGACGGACATCGAGTAGTCGATGTAAGCGCCGCGCATTTCTTCAGCAATGTTAATCGGGATGATGTTTTCTTGTGCTACGGTGGCCATAGGGATACGGTTAAAAAGTCAGAGCAAATTTACGCATTCTATATGCAATTATGAATTATAAGTGATGCATGATGACGCTCAGTCCTGAGTTGCAAGCTCAGGAGAACAAGAAAAGCTAGTAAGAGATTAGTCTAACTGGTCTGATGCAATTCTCAACATACCCAATAGGCTGTATTTTTTTTCTTCCTCTGCTACCTCTAGTGCGGGAGTAGGGTCGAAGATAGCTGCTCCGTCTGCTGCTTTTGCTTTTGCTAAAGCATCTTGGTTGTTTGCTAATGCTTGAAGGGCCTCTTCTGCTGCTTTAACGGCGGCTTTGGCTGTAGCCATGTAGGCGGTCGTGGCTGTTGCATTGGATGTGTACACTACTATACATGCAGCTTCGTTAAGTGCTGCGTATGCATAGGCTCTTGCTACTGATGCTTTTACTGCTTTGAATGTTTGTGCTGCTGCTTGGGTAGATATTGCTTCTGATGCATTGATTTCTGCTAGGACCGCATATTTGTATGCGTCTTTTAGTGCATCTACTGATTTCGGTGTTGGGGAGTATTCTTTTTGCAGTTTTTCTACGGCTTGATCAGCTATTTGCCTTTGGTCTATTTTTCCTAGATGGGGGTGGCGTGATTTTGCTTCTGCTTGCAGGAACCTGAGATTATATTTAAACAAATTATATGCAGATGAGTCTACTGCAAGGAATGCTGCATCTGCTACTCCCACTGCTGTGTCAGCTATCTTTATTGCTGAGCGGCCTTTTACGTTAGAATTAGTAGGTGAACTTGCTGAGCTTTCTTTTGAGAGAGCGTTAATAGGTGCACTGCTTCCTTCTTGAATGCAGCTAGTAGCAAAGAAGGCAATGTTGAGGAGAAGAGGCAGGAATATGTTCTTATGAGGCATAGACATAGTTAGCATGAGCCGTATACCATGAAGCTAATTTAAATCTCTATGTAATGCTATTTATTGCACTCCATCAGTAATTGGTTAGGCCCTTTTGGGTGGACTTAGGTATGTAAAGCAAGTTCTTGCAGGGCCAGCCAGGTCATCAGGCCCGGGCCAATGGCCAGGGCATTTTCGTCGATATTAAAGGTAGGCGTGTGGACGTGGGAGTTGATGCCCAGGGCATCGTTGCGTACGCCGAGGTAATAGAAACAGCCCGGAAGTTGCTGGGCATAGTAGGCAAAATCTTCGGCGCCCATGCTTAGTTCGCGTTTGACGACCTGCTCTTTGCCTAAGTAGGCTTGTGCTGCTTCCATCGTTCTTTGCGTCAGGGCAGGGTCATTGTTAAGGCAAGGATAGCCCTTGTTAATATCAAAGTCGCAGGTACCCCCCATGGCTTGGGCAATGCCACAAGCAATGTCGGTCATTTTTTGGTGGGCCTGGGCGCGCCACTCCTCATCGACTGTCCGGAAGGTACCGACGATTTGGGCAGTTTCGGGGATGATGTTGGTAGTTGTTCCGCTGCTGATCTTGCAGAGCGAAAGCACAGAAGGTGTGATGGGTTTTGCGTTTCTGCTCACGATCTGCTGGAGGGCCACAATGATGTGGGCAGCGATGAAAATAGGGTCGACGACGTTGTGCGGGTAGGCAGCATGCCCTCCCTTGCCTCTGACCGTGATGTAGAGTTCATCGGCACTGGCCAGCATGGTACCTGCTACAAAGGCTACTTGGCCTACGGGGATGATGGGGTCGACGTGTTGGCCGAGGATGCTGACGGGCGGGGGGTTTTGTAGGGCGCCTTCTTTGATCATGGAGAGGGCGCCGCCGGGGTTTTTCTCTTCTCCTGGCTGGAAGAGGAGCTTGATAGTTCCTTCAAATTCATCTTTGAGGCCTGCGAGGAGTTTGGCCACGCCAATGAGGGAGGTGGTGTGGACGTCGTGGCCGCAGGCGTGCATGACGCCTTTGTTTTGCGATTTATAGGGAATGTCATTGGCTTCGAGAATGGGGAGGGCATCGATGTCGGCTCTGAGAGCAACGGTAGCCTTGTCGGGGTTTTTGCCTTTGATGAGGGCGACGAGGCCGGTGTTGGCAATGCCTTCTTGGAGTTCTATAGGCAGGTCTTGGAGCTGCTGGGCAATGAACTTGGCGGTTTCGAATTCCTGAAAGGAAAGCTCAGGGTGTTGATGCAGGTGCCTTCTGATGGCAATGAGCGCGTCATGTTGGGCTTGGGCCTGCGCTTGGATGGTGGCTTTAAGGTGGTCGTACATGGCTACAATTAAGTTGGAGTGCTTGAAGCTAGCCAACTTTACAGGGTTGGACAACTCACGGGCAGGTCATGGGTGCGAAGTCTATACAGTCATTCGGCGCCTGTTGCTTGATTTTATCGATAGATGCCTGCCCGATTGAGGGTGGCTTGATAGCGCTTGGCATATTTGAGGTGTTCTTTGAATGTTTTGGAGAAGTAGGTGTATCCTGATAGGTCTTCTTTGCCACAGAAGTATAAATAGTCATGCTTCATAAAGTTCAACACGGCATCGATCATTATTATCTCGGGAACATTTAAAGGGCCCGGGGGGAGTCCCCGATATTTATAGGTGTTATAAGAAGAGTCTACTTTTGTATCCTTGTGCAGGATACGCTTGACGGAAGTATCTCCTAGGGCATGCCAGACGGTAACATCAGATTGTAGGGGGATTCTTTTTTTTAATCGATTGATAAATACACCGGCGATTATGGGGGCTTCTTCTAGTTGAAAGGTCTCATTTTGTACAATGGAGGCGAGGATAGATATTTCTATGGGGGTGAGTTTTAAACGTTGGGCTTGGCTTACGCGGCGTTCATGCCAAAAACGGCGGTATTCTTGGTACATTTTTTCAAAGAGCCTTTCCGGGCTAATAGTCCAGTATACCTCATAAGTATTGGGAATAAACATGGTCAGCACATTGTCTGGCTGAAAGCCATACTGTTTTAGGAAAGTGGGGTCATCGAGTAGCTTTTTAAATGCGTTTGGCTTGATTGCTAGGTTTTGGGTGATTTTGGCGGTGAGCTCGGCTTTGTCGCGGATATGGTGGAGGACAATTTTGACGGGTTGTTGGAGGCCGGCTCTAAGTAACCGGATGACGGCCCAGTTACTCATGTTCGGTTGGAGTTGATAAGCGCCGGGCCGCACCTTGGGGTCATAGCGCAGCAGGTATGCTACAAGCCGAAAGGAGGTGCCATGAGCCAAGTAGCCCTCTTGTTGCAGGGTAGCCTGGAGGTGCTTCAGACTGGTGCCATGAGGGATGTGTAGCTGCTGGCTGGGTTTGCCTACCAAGATATTAGGCCGTAACAAAAAGCTATACAGGGCCAAGCAGGTCAGCATAAGCAACACTGCCCCTACCTTAGTCGTTATTCTAAGTAACTCTTGCTTGGTCATACCAGCTCCAAAAATAAAACATAATGCATGGTTGCTCAAGGGGCCAGCCTAGCGAGCGGCTTATTGCCGGGTGCAGCAGGAGTAGCAAAGGACGGGTTTGTAGTAATTCCTGCCTAATATTCAGCCTTGTTTATTGTAAAAAAGCGATAGAGGCACTAATATTGCTGCTCATTGATTAGCATCCTCCTTAGCTCAGTTGGTTAGAGCATCTGACTGTTAATCAGAGGGTCGCTGGTTCGAGCCCAGCAGGAGGAGCCAACACCATAGTATCGCCCCATTTTGTCAAGCCATGACACCTAGGGCACACTAGCTATTCCTTACTGTTATACTGTTTGCGGGCTGGAAAAAACGGGGCAGGCACCAGTATTTTTTCGTTTGATCCTTTTTTTGGCATTTTTGTGTACCCTACTTACCCAGTTTTTTATATAGCTTGGGAGGATACACACCAAAGTTCAAAATAGGACATGCGGCAACACCGCGGCGAAATATTAGAGGCTGTTGTGAGAAGAAGTGGCTATTCTCTCAAATTCCTAGCTGATAGGCTGGGCATTAGCAGGAATACGCTTTACAACAGGTTCAAGGAACATGACCTCAGCTATGATTTTATCCTCCAAGTAGGCGGTATTATTCACTATGACTTCACTTATGAATACCCAGAAATCAAGACTACGTTTAGTTTAGCTAAGAATCAGCATGCTGCTGAGTTGTGGAGGCTAGAACAAAAATACAGGCGTTTGCCAGAGCGCTACAACAAGCTGCTCAGCTTTCTGGTAAAGACTGCCAACGACTACTACCTAGATAAACTCAAACAAGAGGTTA